>JBQTJF010000260.1:0-9293 GCA_052387375.1 Betaproteobacteria bacterium | reverse complement strand
TGTTGCTGTCGTCGTCGATGACCAGCACTCGGGGGGCCGCCATGCGCCGAGTATGCGCTTTGTTATATTCCGCTGCGTGAAGCTTCCGCGCCAGCGTGTGCCATATTCCGCAATCGTCGACCGGCCGCGGCTCGCGCTTCCCGGCGGCGCGCGCCTCGCGGTATGGACGATCGTCAACGTCGAGGAGTGGTCGATCGAGCGCGCCATGCCGCGCACAGTGCTGCCGCCGCCCTCATTTATCAATTCGGGACAGCCGCTGCTTCCCGACCTGCCGAACTGGGCGTGGCACGAGTACGGCATGCGGGTGGGATTCTGGAGACTGCTGGAAGTCCTGCATCGTTTCCAGGTCAAAGCAACTCTTGCCATCAATGGTTCCGTGTGCACGAGCTACCCGCGCGTCGCCAAGGCGGCGCTCGAGGCGGGCTGGGAATTCATGGGCCACGGCTACCTCCAGCGCGCGATGCATCATGTCGAAGATCAGAAAAAAAGTATCTTGGATACCGTGAATGCCATAAAAGCGTTCACCGGAAAAGCCCCGCGCGGCTGGGAGAGCCCGGGGCTCACCGAGACCTACGACACTATCGACTGGCTCTCCGAGGCGGGCATCGAGTACGTCGCCGACTGGGTGCTCGACGACCAGCCCTGCATGATCCAGGCCGCGCCGCGCCCCGTGGTGTCGATCCCCTACACGGTGGAGATGAACGACATCGCCATGATGGTGCTGCAGAACCACCCGTCCTCGGAGTGGCTGCGCCGCGGCAGCGACCAGTTCGACCGGCTCTACGCCGAGGGCGAGGCGAGCGCGCGCGTGATGGCGATCCGCGTGCACCCGTACATCACCGGCGTGCCGCACCGCATCGCCTACCTCGAGCGGCTGTACGAATACATCCGCCAGCGCCCCGGCGTGCTGATGTGGACCGGAGAAGAGATCCTGGATTGGTTCTTGAAAAAGTAATGCCGCCATCCCATGACGAATTGTGGAGCCGGGCCCAGGGCCTGCTGCCGGTCCTGGCGGAGCGCGCGGCGCGCTGCGAGGAGCTGCGCCGCCTGCCCGACGAGACGCTGCGCGACTTCCACGACACCGAGCTCTACCGCATCCACCAGCCGCGGCGCCTGGGCGGCGCCGAGCTCGAGTTCGCCGCGGTGGTCGAGTACGGCGCGCTGTTCGCGCGCGCCTGCGCCTCAAGCGCCTGGAACTGGGTCAACTTCTCCGCCCACCACATGATGCTCGGCATGTTCTCGCCGCGCGCGCAGGAGGAGATCTGGGGCGAGTCGCGCGACGCGCTCATCGCCTCGTCGTTCGTCTTCCCGGCGGGGCAGGCGAAAAAGGTGAAGGGCGGCTACCTGCTGTCGGGCCGCTGGCCGTTCTCCAGCGGCGTCGACCCGAGCGGCTGGAACATGCTCGCCGGCCTGGCGCGCCTCGACAACAACGCGCCGCCCGAGCAGCGCGTCTTCCTGCTGCGGCGCAACCAGTACGCGATCCACGATACCTGGCACGCCGGCGGCCTGCGCGGCACTGGCAGCAACGACGTCGAGGCGCGGGAGGCGTTCGTCCCCGACCACATGACTCTCGCGGTGGCCGACACCAAAGGCGGCCCGACGCCGGGCAGCGAGCTCAATCCCGGGCCGCTCTACCGCATGCCGGTATTCGCGCTCTTCCCGTACATGCTGTCGGGCGTGGCATTGGGGATTGCGGAGGGCCTGATTGAGCGGTTCACCGAAAAAACGAGCTCGATTGGAAAAATGACAGGCACCCGCATCGCCGAGATCCAGAGCACGCAGATCCGCCTCGGCGAAGCGACCGCGTACGCGCGCGCCTCGCGCGTCGTGCAGCTGGACAACTGCCGCGCTGCGCAGCGGGCGATCGAAAGAAATGAAGCGCCCGACGCGAAGACGAAGGCGCGCTACCGCCTGGAGGGGGCGTATGCCGTCGACTGGGCGGTGCGCGCGGTCGACGTGATGTTCGGCCTCGCCGGCGCGGGCGGGCTGTACGAGTCGGGGGCCGCGGCGCGCGCCTTCCGCGACGCGCACGCGGTGAAGCAGCACTTCTCCTTCAACACCGACATCGCCGGCACTACCTACGGCCGGGTGGCGCTGGGGCTGCCGAGCGACAATCCCACGCTGTAGCCGCGGCCGGGCGCAAATCCTGCTTCCCTCTACGGGACGAAGAAGACCCCTTCAACGTTCCGGAAAGGAGTGAGGCATGAAGATCCGCACCATCGTTGCAGCCACCAGCGCCGCGCTGTTCGCGCTCGGCGCAATCGCCGCCGGCGAGCAGAAGGAGAAGCAGTCGCAGGGCCAAGCCCAGCCATCGGCGAGCGGCGCGACCTCCGCGCAGGGCTCGCAGAAGCAGGCACAGAGCTCCGACCTCGTGAAGCAGGCGCAGGAGAAGCTAAAGCAAGCAGGCCATGACGTCGGCCCGGCCGACGGCATGCTGGGGCCGAAGACGCAGGCGGGCCTGAAGGAGTACCAGCAGAAGAAGGGCCTGCAGGCGAGCGGCCAGCTCGACAAGGAGACCCTCGCGGCGCTCGGCGTGAGCGGCGAGGTGACGGGCGGCGCTTCGGCCGCCACCGGCGGCTCGTCCGGCGCCGGCCAGTCCAAGGGCCAGTCCTCGAGCGCGAGCCAGCCGCAGCAGCCGGCGGCCTCGGGGTCGTCCGCGGGCGCAACCTCGGGTCAGTCGAGCGAGAAGCCCAAGCAGTAGCCCGCCCGGCGGGTCGCCACAGGAGCGGAGAGCGAAGGCCCTCCGCTCTTTTTTGGCATACTGATTGCAGGATGCGCGAAGTCCAGGCCCTCCTGAGAGGCGAGGAACGGGCGAAGCTGCCGCTCGGCCGCCAGCTCGCCCTTTACCTCGATCCGTTCGCGCTGTTCATGGACGTTTCCGCGGGCCCGCGCCAGGCGCGCGAGCGCGCGCTTTCCTACAACCGCGCCATGCGCTGGATGCTGGTGCCCTACCTGCGGCGCTGGGCGTTCATCGCCGCGACGCTCTTCTTGGGCCTCGTGCCCGGCGAGGCGCTCGCCGCGCAGAGCCCGGTCTTCATCATCCCTACCGCCGCCATCGCGATCGGCTGCTGCATCGCGCTCACCGTGACCGCGCTCACCGCGGCGGTCTATCTCTTGCTTGGATCTTCCGGTAGCCGTCAATGAAGGAGGGTCTATGCGAGTCAGTGAAGCGATGAGCCGCAACGTGCGGCTGGCCCAGCCCGGGCAGAGCATCCGCGACGTGGCCAGGATCATGGCCGAGATCGACGCCGGCGCCGTGCCGGTGCAGGAGAACGACCGCCTGGTCGGCATGATCACCGACCGCGACATCGCCGTGCGCGCGGTGGCGCAGGGCAAGGGCCCGGACACCCCGGTGCGCGAGGTGATGAGCGGCGAGCAGGTGCTCTACTGCTACGAGGACGAGGACCTCGACCACGTGGCGCGCAACATGGGCGAGCAGCGCGTGCGCCGCCTGCCCGTGGTCAACCGCGAGAAGCGCCTGGTGGGCATCGTCTCCCTCGGCGACGTCGCCACCAGCGAGAAGCGCGCCGCCGCCAAGGCGGTGAGCGGCGTCTCGCAGCACGGAGGGCCGCATAGCCAGAGCGCTCGCATTTAGTTTTCTTTTCGCGGCCTTGGCCGGGTGCGCCACCTCGCCGCCCGACGTCGCGGCGGCGAAGGCCTCGTGGCAGGGCCGCAGCTACGACGACGTGGTGCTGCTGTGGGGCGCGCCGGCGCGCAGCACCACGCTCTCCGGCGGCCGCGCCGCGCACACCTGGGTGAACGAGGTCAGCACCTCGCGCGGCCAGTTCTACCCGTCGGTGGGCATCTTCGGCGGCGGCGGCAACGTCGGCGTGGGCGTCGGCGTGGGCACCAGCGTGCCCTTCGGCGCCGAGCTCAAGCGCTGCGAGCGCACCCTCGTCTTCGCCGAGGGCAAGGTCGCCGAGCAGACCTGGACCGGCCCCGACGACTACTGCGACACCTTCAAGAAGCGGTAGTCAACCCGAAATCAGGGACCGAAATCAGGGACAGACCAAGGGACAGACCACGTTTTTTCCACCAGGAACGTACATGCCGGCAATGCTTCCGATCGGAAGCATTTAGGCCGCCCCGGGCGCTCGTACCAAGGCCGATAAACGTGGCCTGTCCCTGATATGCCGCACACGGAAGGACGGGCGCAGGCGCGGCGCATCGGCGAGGCGTTCCGCAAGAGGCAGGTTCCGGTCGGCCGCGTGCTCTCCAGCCCGTGGTGCCGCTGCGTCGAGACGGCGAAGCTCGCTTTCGGCCGCACGCCGGAGATCTCGCCCGCACCCTCGAACCTCTTCGGACGCCATGAGAACCGGGATGCTCAGGTCAAGCAAATGAGGCCGTTGATCCGGGCCGAGAAAGGCAATCTCGCCCTTGTCTCGCACGGTGTGACCATCGCCGCGCTCACCGGCGTCTCTCCCGCGACGGGCGAGACGGTGGTCCTGACGCCGCAAGGCAAGGGCAGCTTCGCCGTGCGGGGAAGGCTGCTCCTAGATTAGGAACACGCCCTTGCCGGTGGCTTGCTTGTCGAAGACCTTGTAGGCCTCGTCGGCCTGCTCGAGCTTCCAGCGGTGCGAGAAGATGCGCTCGAGCGGGATCTTGCGGTCGGCGATGAAGCGCGCGCACTCGAGCATGCCCATGGCGCTGAAGGTCCAGGAGCCGACCAGCGTCACCTGGCGGCGCAAGAGGTCGGGGCTCACGTCGAGCGTCACGTCGCCGCCTTCGCCGACGTAGCACGCCGTGCCCCAGGTCTTCACGCAGCGCACCGCCGCGCGGCGCGCCGCCGCCACGCCGGTGCAGTCGAGGGCGAGATCGACGCCCTCGTTTTTCGTGCGTTCGAGGAGGCTCTTTACCGGGTCCTCCCCGGCAGCATCGACCACCGTATCGGCGCCGAAATCCTTCGCGAGCTGGAGGCGCTCCGGCGAGCTCTCCACCGCGATTACGCGCACGCCCATTGCCTTGCCGAGCACGGTCGCCGAAAGCCCGACCGGCCCCTGGCCGAACACCGCCAGCGTGTCGCCGCCGGCGATATGCATGCGCCGCAGCGCGGCGTAGGCGGTGCCGGTGCCGCAGGCGACCGCGGCGCCTTCGGCGAAGCTGAGCTCCTCGGGCAGCGGCACGAGCGTGCGCACCGGCACTTTCAGGTACTCGGCGTGGCCGCCGTGCGCGGTAACGCCGTAGACGGTGATGCCGGCGCGGCAGAGCTGGGACCAGCCGACGCGGCAGTGCTTGCACGCGCCGCAGCCGGCGTAGTGATGGTCCATCACCCGCTGCCCGGTCGGCGCCTCGCGCTCCGAGACGCCCGGGCCGCGCGCCACCACCACGCCGCACGGCTCGTGCCCCGCGATGAAGGGCCCTGCATTCCCGCCCAGCCCGAGCGCCTTCTGCGCCTCACCGGGCGGCGAGCGGTAGAACTTGAGGTCCGAGCCGCACATCCCCGAGGCCTTCATCTGGATCACGACCTCGCCCGGGCCGGGCGCGGGGTCGGGGAAGGTGCGGAGCTCGACCTTGCGGTCGCCGAGGAAGACCGCGCCCTTCATCGGGCCTTGCGGTCGAGCTGGAAGGCGCTCGCCGAGCCCTTGCCTTTCCAGGTCTTCTCGTCGATCGCCTCGCCGAGGAAGTTGAGCTCGATCGTCACGTCGTCGGGGTCCTTGAGGAAGATCTGGAAGAGCTTCGCGTCCGGGAAGCTGCGGTAGTGCATCTCCACCTTGTGCTTCCGGATGCGGCGGCGCACCTCCTCGGGGTCCTTCGCCAGGAAGGCGATGTGGTCCACCGACCCCGAGCCCCTGGTGCCGCGCGGGTGTCTCTTCAATAAAAAGCTGTCCCTTATCTTGCTCGGCGCCTGGGAGGCGAGGTGCACGCAGATGTCGTCGCCGGTCTTCAGCCAGTAGCCGGGGAAGCCGAAGTCGGGCCGCTCGGCGAGCGCGAGGCCGAGCACCTTCTGGTAGAAGTCCCGGGTCTTCTCCAGGTCCTTCGCGACGAGCAGGTAGTGGTTGAGTTCGGTGATGGGCATGGCCGGCTCCTTACAGGGTCGGATTGGCGTATTTTCCCCCGAGCGCGACGGTGCCGAAAGCCGCGCCGGCGATGTCGAAGTTGAACGAGAAGTGCTGGTTGATGGCCTGCGTGTCGCGCAGGAAGCGCTGCAGCGGGTCGCGCGTGTAGATGGCGTTGGCGCCGTAGAAGGACCACAGCGTCTCCACCGCCTCGCGCGACTGCGCGACGGCGAAGGCGTTCTGCGCCCGGAAGCGCAGCTTGGTTTCGAGGTCCGGGACCTTGCCTTGCTCGGCCAGCATTTGAAACTGAACGGCGGATTCCCGCATCAGGTAGCGCGCCGAGTCGACCAGGCAGCGCGCCCCGGCGAGCTTCACCTGCACCGCCTGGAACTCCGAGACCCTGGCGCCGGTATACGTGCCGATCCTCTTCGAGAAGCTTTCCCGCACATGCTGGACGGCGCCTTCCGCGGCGCCGAGCGCGCTCGCCGACAGTGGATGGCCGGCGGCCGCCACGATCGGTACCTTGTACAGAGGTCCGCCATTCAGAGCCGCACCGGGATGCTCCGAGCCGCCGCGGCAGCGTGTCAGCGCGAGCGCCCGGCGCTCGGGAACGAAGACTTCCTTCGCCTCGATGTCCTTGCTGCCGGTGCCCACCATGCCCATCGCGTACCAGGTGTCGATGATCGTGTAGTCGGTCCTCGGCACGAGGCACAGCCGCCAGTCGACGGCCTTGTCGTCCTCGTAGATGGTGACGGCGAGCATGTTCCAGCCGGAGTTGTCCACCCCCGAGGAGAAGGGCCAGCGGCCGCTCACGACGAATCCACCCCGGGTCTTCCTGCCTCTTCCAGCAGCCAAAGCTATGGAGGACGCGATGAGCGCGTCGGGGTTCGCGTCCCAGACCTCGTGCTGCGTCTCGGCCTCGTAGTAGCCGAGGATCCAGTGGTGGCAGCCGAGGTTGCCGACGTTCCACGCGGTGGAGGGGCAGCCGCGCGCGAGCTCCGAGACGATGTCGACGATCCCCTGGAAGGGCAGCTCCATGCCGCCGAAGCGCTTCGGCTGGTGGAAGCGGAAGAGCCCCGTCTCGTGCAGCAGCTTCTCGTTCTCCGGCAGCAGCACCCGCGCGTCCTCGCACTTCTGCGCCCTGCCGGCGAGCGCCGGCACGCACTCGCGCGCGCGCCGCATCGCTTCTTCGTAGCTGACGTTCGCGAAGCTCATGGCGGCGCCTCTTCCGACCCCCTGATAAGGGGGTCGTGAGTCCCCGATCCAGTCGGGGACGAACGGGGGGTTGTCTTTAAGCGGCCGCGGGAAAACGGCTTGGAAAGGCGAAAATGGGTACGATCGTACCCATCTCGAAAACCAACCCCCCGCTCGCGAAAAGCCCGCTCGCTTCCCCCCTTGTCAGGGGGGCGGCAAGGCGCGAACGTCATTTCGAGAGGATCTCCACGTCCCTGAGCGGCGGGTCCTCGGCGATCGCCACCTCGTTCTCGATCGCCAGGCCGCAGCCCGGGCAGCAGAACTGGCGGAACTGCGGCAGCGGATCGATGAAGCGCTTCGGGTCGCCGACGATCGGGTTCGCGGCCTCGATCGGCAGGTCGTTGCGGATGCAGGAATCCTTGTAGTTGTCGCGGATCGAGCCGAGCTCGGCGCCGCATTTCGCGCAGCCCCAGCGCATGCCCTTGTAGATGGCGAGGTTCTCGGTTGCCAGCATGAGCGGCTTGCCCTCCAGCTTGCGCGGCGGCGCCGAGCGCTCCTGCACGCGGCGCGCGCGCACGGTCTGGCGGTGCCGCTCGGTGGCCGGCGCGTCGCCGAGCACCACGCCGTAGATCTCGAGCGCCGCCTTCTCCGAGACGTCGCCGTTCTCGACGTCGGCGGCGACCCTGGCCGGGTCGCGCTCGAGCGGGTCGCCGAAGCCGCCCGCGGCGGACCACAGCACCGCATAAACATCGTTTGGATGTTGGGGAAAATCCTGTTGCCGCAGCTGCAAGGTCTCGGGCGTGCCTTTCAGCTCGTCGATGTCGTTCACGAGCCTCGACTCGGAAAAGCGCTGCTGGATGTCCGAGTCCCTCAGGAACCTGTACCTGTTCACCGCGCCGGGATGGCCGCCCATCATGCCGGTCGAGGTGGGCACCGCGTTGCCCGAGGAGAGCGTGTCGTGCGTGATGCTGTCGGTGCCGTGCGGGATGAAGCAGGACTCCGCCGACAGGCCGCCGCGCCACTTGCCGGCGCCGCCGGAATCGCAAATCTCTTTTCTATACAAGAACAACACCGGAAAGCTCTGCTCCGTGTGCTCGACGTTCGGCAGCTTGCAGATCGGCGTGCGCGCCTGGCCGCCGGTGGAGATGCCGTCGGCGTGCGAGAAGGCGCCGATGGCGCCGCCGATCGGGTCGACCAGGATGTAGCCGTAGCGCTCGCCCCACTGGTCGATGCCGCGGAAGATGGTCGCCGGCCACTGACTGGTGCCGCCGATGCACATGACGTCGCGCCGCAGCCCGGGATCGGAGTAGAGCATCTTCGAGAGCACGTTGTAGGCGGGGTAGAGCGAGATCTCCATGCACTGCACCGGCGCCGTGGACACCGAGGCCGGGAAGTCGGCGCAGTTGAGGGTGCCCGGCGTCGGGTTGAAGTCGACGTGGCGCAGCGCGCCGCCCACCGCGTAGTACTGCTCCCAGCACATCAGCTCGTTCAGCGCCACCATGACGGCGCCGCGCCAGCCCGAATAGGTGGCGTTGATGCCGCCCGCCTGGGGATCGGTGCCTTCGTTCTCGAAGGTCAGCCGGTTCTTTATTTTTCTCAAGGTCAGGAGGACCCTGTGCACCTGCCGGTCGCCCGGACGGCAGCACTCGACGTAGGTGCGGTCGCGCCAGACGCCGTCGGGGAGCAAGGCCAGCTTCTTCAGGAACGCGGCTTCGCCATCCGTGATGATCTTCTTCATCACGCCCTTCACGGTGTCGGCACCGTACTTGCCGATGAGCGAAAGAATGCGATCCTTCGCCGTCATGTTGCCCGCGAGCTGGGCGCGGAAGTCGAGCGCCACCGCCGAGGGCTTGCGCGAGCTCCTCAGGTAGACCTCCTCGATGTCTTTGCGGATCTCGTTGTTCTCGACGATTTTTATCGGCGGCAACAAGATGCCTTCGTCGAAGGCGTCCCTTGCCGAGGGGCAGAAGCTGCCGGGCGTGATGCCGCCGATGTCGTACTGGTGCAGGCAGTTGGTCACCCAGCAGAACAGCTCGCCCTTCCAGAACACCGGGCAGAGCAGCATCACGTCCATCTGGTGCGCGGCGCCGACCCAGGGGTCGT
>JBQTJF010000259.1:0-9330 GCA_052387375.1 Betaproteobacteria bacterium | reverse complement strand
CTACGACCACACCATCGACGTCATCCTGCGCGCCGAGGCGCTCGGCGGCTGGCGCGCGCTCGAGCAGAAGCACACCTTCGACATCGAGTACTGGGACCTCGAGCAGGCGAAGCTGCGCAAGGGCGGCTCGCCGCCGCTCTTCACCGGCGAGGCGGCCGTGGTGACCGGCGCCGCCTCGGGGATCGGCAAGGCCTGCGTCGAGGCCTACCTCAAGCGCGGCGCCGCGGTGGTCGGCCGCGACCGCAACCCTGCCATCGAAACGCTGTGGCAGCGCCCCGACGTGCTGGGTGTCACATGTGATTTGACCAGGAAGGATGAGGTCGAAAAATCCCTCGATAAAGCCGTGAAGCGCTTTGGCGGGGTAGACATGCTGGTCCTCAACGCCGGCACCTTCCCCTCCTCCCAGCCGATCCAGGACATCGGCGCCGAAAGCTGGCGCAGCGCCATGGCGGTGAACGTGGAGGCGAACCTGCTCGTCATGCAGGCCTGCCACGCCCTCCTCAAGCTCGCGCCGCGCGGCGGGCGCATCGTCGTCATCGGCTCGAAGAACGTGCCGGCGCCCGGGCCGGGCGCAGCCGCGTACTCGGCCTCGAAGGCGGCGCTCAACCAGCTCGCGCGCGTGGCGGCGCTCGAATGGTCCAAGGACGGCATCCGCATCAACTCGCTGCACCCCAACCAGGTCTTCGACACCGCGCTGTGGACCGAGGAAGTGCTGGCCCAGCGCGCCAAGGCCTACAACCTGACCGTCGAGCAGTACAAGAAGAACAACCTGCTGCGCCAGGAGGTGTCGTCGAAGGACGTCGCCGAGCTCGCCGCCGAGATGTGCGGGCCGCTCTTCGCCAAGACCACCGCCGCCCAGGTGCCGGTCGACGGCGGCAACGAGCGGGTGGTATGAGGCATTTCTGGATGCTTCCGATCGGAAGCATTTCCAGCCTGTGACGGACACCGTACAGCCCCTGCGCTGGCTCGGCGATCGGCTGGAGCTCCTCGACCAGCGGCTCCTTCCGGACAAGACGGTCTACGTCACCTGCCGCAGCGCGGATGAGGTCGCCGCGGCGATCCGCGACATGGTGGTGCGCGGCGCGCCGGCCATCGGCTGCGCCGCGGCCTTCGGGGTCGTCCTTGCAAGAGGAACTGCCGAATCGTTCGAGGTGCTGCGAAAAAGCCGTCCTACGGCAGTGAACCTCTTCTGGGCGCTGGACAGGATGAAGAAAGCGAAGGACCTGGAAAAGGAGGCGACCGCCATCTTCGAGGAAGACCTCGCCGCCAACCGCGCCATGGGCAAGATCGGCGCCGAGCTGATCCCGGAGAAGGCCCGCATCATGACCCACTGCAACGCCGGGGCGCTCGCCACGGCGGGCTATGGCACGGCCCTGGGCGTTGTAAGGTCGGCAAAAAGCAAGAAAGTCTCGGTCATCGCGAGCGAGACGCGGCCCTACCTGCAAGGGGCCCGGCTCACCGCCTACGAGATGGTGCAGGAGGGCATCCCCTGCACGCTCATCACCGACAGCATGGCCGGGCACCTCATGAGCCGCGGCGAGGTGGACGTGGTGGTGGTGGGCGCCGACCGCATCGCCGCCAACGGCGACGTCGCCAACAAGATCGGCACCTATGCGCTCGCGGTGCTCGCCAAGCGCCACGGCATCCCCTTCTACGTCGCGGCGCCCCTGTCGACCTTCGACCCGAGCCTCGCGGACGGCTCGCGCATCCCGATCGAGGAGCGCAGCGCCGACGAGGTGACCGGCTACCGCGGCGCGCGCTGGGCGCCGCAGGGCGTGTCGGTGCGCAACCCCGCCTTCGACATCACGCCGGCCGAGCTGATCACTGGCATCATCACCGAGCGCGGCGTGGTCGTGGGACCCAACCGGGAACGGGTGGGCGCGCTCATCAAGGGGAAAAAGGGGGAAACAGCATGAAGGCATTTGCCGCGGCACTGATCGCCTGCGCCGCCGCGACGGCTCAGGCCCAGGGGACCGTCACGCTGGTCTGTTCGAGCAGCCACGACGGCCCGCCGCAGTTCCAGATAGAGATCAACTTCGACCGCTCGACGGTGAGCTATCCGGCGCATTCTGCCGCGCGCATCGAAGCCGACCGGATCACCTGGGAGCGGCCGCGGCAGGAGGGCGGCGGCGCGGTCAGGGTCGCGGCCCGCTACAACCTGAACCGCATGACCGGGATGCTCAGCGGCGAGAACCTCTGCCTGCCCCGCGATTCCTCGTGGTGCAATCCGGGTGGCTCGGTCAGCTACTGCAAGCGAGGTACGCGGCAGTTCTGAGCAAATGTCCGGTCGCATGCCTGCCCTCGGAGCTGTCGCAGCAGCCGACGTGGCCGCAAATAAGGCACATGCGGAGCTGCACCCACTTTCCACCGGTGGCGAGGCATTCCTCGCAGCCGCTGGTCTTGGGTCCCACGTCCCGGGCTTCCTTGAGGTGCGTGCAGGTCGCCATCGCTACTCCCTGATTTCCACCGGCGCATAGGGCGGCACGAGGTCGAAGAGCTCGGCGACGTCGCGGTTGCGCATGCGGATGCAGCCGATCGAGCCGGGCTTGCCCAGCTCCGCCGTGTCGGGCGTGCCGTGGATGTAGATGTAGCGGCGCATCGTGTCGACGTCGCCGAGGCGGTTCCTGCCGCGCTCGCAGCCCGAGAGCCAGAGGATGCGCGTCAGGATCCAGTCGCGCCCCGGGTACTGCGCGTGCAGCTCCGGCGTCCACACCTCGCCGGTGGGCCGGCGGCGCACGAACACCGCGCCGAGGGGCAGGCCGGCGCCGATCTTCGCGCGCACGATGTGCCGGCCGCGCGGCGTGCACAGGCTGCCGTTCTTCTCGCCGGGACCTTTCTTCGCGGTGGAAACGGCATAGCGCTTTCCCTGGAAGACCAACTCCTGCTTCGGGAGGTCGATGACGATCATCGCTTCGCCGCAAAAAAGGCGCTGAGCAGCGCGCCGCATTCGGCAGCGAGCACGCCGCCTTCCAGCTGCACCTGGTTCTTCAGCACGAGCTTCTTCGGATCGGCGGCGCCGTACACCGCGCGGGCGATGCGCGCGTGGAACATGGCGCCGACGCACATGTCGCAGGGCTCGAGGGTGACGTAGAGGATCGCGCCGGTGAGACGATAATTTTTCAGGAAAAGAGAGGCTGACCGCAAAGCCTGGATCTCGGCGTGCGCGGTCGGGTCGGCCGCGGCGATCGGCCGGTTCCATCCCTGTCCGACGATCTCGTCGTCAAGGACCACGATCGCGCCGACCGGCACTTCGCCTTCTTCCTGCGCGCGCCGCGCCAGCTCGAGCGCCCGGCGCATATACTCGGCATCGTCCATTTGAGGTGATTTTCGCAGATGGCGTCACCCTTTGCCGTCCGCAGCTTCCGCTTCCAGTGGCCCGCGGACCTCGCCACGTCATGGGCCTTCGAGATGGAAGCGCTGATCCTCGGCTGGTACATCCTTTCCACCACCGGCTCGGTGCAGCAGCTGGTGGTCGTCGGCGCGCTGGCATGGCTCGGCTCGCTCTTCTCGCCCTTCTTCGGCGTACTCGGCGACCGCATCGGCCATCGCGCGCTGCTTTGCGCGACGCGCGCCGCTTACGCGCTCCTCGCCGCGGTGCTGACGGCGCTGATCTTCACCGCCAGCCTCGCGCCCTGGCATGTCTTCGCCATCGCCGGCATCGCCGGGCTGCTCCTCGGACACGGCCCGGGTGGCCGGCGCCTTCGCCGGCGCCGGCGGGGTGGCGCTGATCGGCATGGGCCCGGCCTACGCCCTGGTCACGGCCATGTACGTCGCCGCCTTCCTGCTTTCGCTCGGCGTCGCTCGCGGCTCGCGCGCCGCCGCGCCGGCCGCGCATCCGCTCTCGGACCTCAAGGCGGCGTTCGGCTACGTCTGGCGCAAGCCCGACCTGCTGGGCGCCTTCAGCCTCGCCTTTCTCGTCAACCTGCTCGCCTACCCCTTCGTGCTCGGGCTGCTGCCCTACGTCGCCAAGGAGGTGTTCGCCGCCGGGCAGGCCGGCCTGGGCTACCTCGCCGCCGCCTTCTGGTCGGGGGCGCTGGCCGGCTCGCTGCTGGTGGGCGCGAGCCGCATCCCGCTGCGCTCCGGCCGCGCCATGCTCTGGAGCGGCGCGCTGTGGTTCGGCGCGCTCCTCGCCTTCGGGCAGACGAGCAGCCTCGGCATCGGGCTGGCGCTCCTCTTTGCCACGGGTTTCGTCCACAGCTTTTGCATCACGCCGCTCGCCGCGGTGATGCTGCGCTCCTCGGAGGAGGCGATGCGCGGCCGGGTGATGGGGGTGCGCATGCTTGCGATCTGGGGGCTGCCGCTCGGCCTGCTCGCCGCCGGGCCGCTCATCGCCCATCTCGGCTACGTGGCGACCACCGTGCTCTACGGCGGGCTGGGCCTCGCCGCTACGCTCGCCATCGGCTACGGCTGGCGCCGCGCGCTCTGGCACCGCTCGGCGGCGGCCAACGCCGCCTACGCCGGCTAGCCGAAAAGAGACGTGCGCGGCAGCGGCGCCTGCAGTGCTAGCTAGGCCGGCCTCCGCTCCTTGCCGTGCCAGACCCGCAGCACGATGACGCGGTCGCTCGCGATCAGATACCGGATCACGTAGTCCGCAACGAGCCAGTCGCGGATTTCCTCGGGCGCCGACTGGTCCGGCGCCACCGTCACGCGCCGGGAATGCATCGCGGCGGTTTTTTCTCCGCCTTCTTACCCCACGCTGCGATCCACTCCATCATCTCGTCGCCGCCGACGACCCGCCCGGCCTTGACCGAGGCGAGCGCCTCGACCGTCTCGGCCCAGCGCCGCTCGTCCTCGCCCAGCCGCTCGAGATAGTCCTTCACCGCCTCGTTGATGAGCCAGCTCTTGGTGCGGCGGGCGCGTCCCGCCACGGTCTGGAGCTTCTGCTCGACATCGGGAGAAAGCCGTACGCTGGTGACAGCCATGGCCCGGATCCTACTCCCACTCGATCGTGGCGGGCGGCTTGGAGGAGATGTCGTAGGCGACGCGGTTGATGCCGCGCACCTCGTTGATGATGCGGTTGGAGACCTTGGCGAGCAGCTCGTGCGGCAGCGGCGCCCAGTCCGCGGTCATGAAGTCGGTGGTCTGCACCGCGCGCAGCGACACCACGTGCTCGTAGGTGCGCCCGTCGCCCATCACCCCCACCGAGCGCACCGGCAGGAACACGGCGAAGGCCTGGGCGGTCTTGTCGTACCACCCCGATTTCCTGAGCTCGTCGATGAAGATGGCATCGGCGCGCTGCAGCAGGTCTACGAACTTGGGATTGATTTCTCCCAGGATACGCACGCCCAGTCCCGGCCCGGGGAACGGGTGGCGGAACACCATCTCGCGCCGCAGGCCGAGCGCCAGCCCCAGCTCGCGCACCTCGTCCTTGAAGAGCTCGCGCAGCGGCTCGAGCAGCTTGAGATGCAGCGTCTCGGGCAGGCCGCCGACGTTGTGGTGCGACTTGATGGTGGTCGCCTTCTTGGTCTTGGCGCCGGCGGACTCGATGACGTCGGGGTAGATGGTGCCCTGGGCGAGCCATTGCGCGCCTTTTACGCGGGAGGCTTCCTGTTGAAAAACATCCACAAAAAGGCGGCCGATGATCTTGCGCTTCTCTTCGGGGTCGGCCACGCCCTTGAGCGCCGCGAAGAACTGCGCCGAGGCGTCGATGTGCCGCACCTTGACCTGCATGTGCTTCGCGAACGTGTCCATCACCTGCTTCGCCTCGTCCAGGCGCAGCAGGCCGTGGTCGACGAAGACGCAGGTGAGCTGCTCGCCGATCGCCTTGTGGATGAGCGCCGCGGCCACCGAGGAATCCACGCCGCCGGACAATCCGAGGATGACGTCCTCGCTTCCGACCATCTCTCTTATCTTTCTTGTAACTTCAACGACGTAGTCGGGCATGTTCCAGTCCCCCGAGCAGCCGCAGATCTCGCGCACGAAGCGCTGCAACAGCTTCGCGCCCTGGCGGGTGTGCGTGACTTCGAGGTGGAACTGCACGCCATAGAAGCGGCGTTTCTCGTCGGCCATGCCGGCGACCGGGCAGGCGTCGGTGGAGGCCATCAGCTTGAACCCCGGCGGCAGGTCGACCACCTTGTCGCCGTGGCTCATCCAGACCTTCAGCATGCCGTGGCCTTCGGCGGTGCGGAAGTCCTCGATGCCGTCGAGGAGCCGCGAGTGGCCGCGCGCGCGCACCTCGGCATAGCCGAACTCGCGCACCTTGCCCGCCTCGACGCGGCCGCCGAGCTGCTGCGCCATCGTCTGCATGCCGTAGCAGATGCCCAGCACCGGCACGCCGAGGTCGAACGCCGCCTGCGGCGCCTTGCCGGTCGACTCCTCGTAGGCCGACATGTGGCTGCCCGAGAGGATGATTCCCTGCGGCGCGAACTCGCGCACGAACTCGTCGGCGACGTCGTGCGGGTGGATCTCGCAGTAGACCCTGGCTTCGCGGACCCGCCGGGCGATGAGCTGGGTGTACTGGGCGCCGAAGTCGAGGATGAGGATTTTCTGGTGCAACCTACTCTGCCCTGTAGTTGTTACTCCGCCCTGTAATTCGGGGCCTCCTTGACGATCTGCACGTCGTGCACGTGCGATTCGCGGATGCCGGCGGCGGTGATCTCGACGAACTGGCTGCGCGTGCGCAGCTCGTCGATGCTCGCGCAGCCGGTGTAGCCCATGCTGGCGCGCACGCCGCCGGCGAGCTGCTGGATCACCCAGATGGCGCTGCCCTTGTAGGGCACGCGGCCCTCGACGCCTTCCGGGACGAGCTTGTCGACGTTCATCTCCGAGTCCTGGAAGTAGCGGTCGGCGGCGCCCTTCTGCATGGCGCCGAGCGAGCCCATGCCGCGGTAGGACTTGTAGGAGCGGCCCTGGAAGAGCTCGATCTCCCCCGGCGACTCGTCGGTGCCGGCGAAGAGCGAGCCGAGCATCACCGCGTGCGCGCCGGCGCCCAGCGCCTTGGCGATGTCGCCCGAGTAGCGGATGCCGCCGTCGGCGATGAGCGGCACGCCGGAGCGCTCGAGCGCCTGGGCGACGTTCTGGATGGCGGTGATCTGCGGCACGCCGACCCCCGCCACCACGCGCGTGGTGCAGATCGAGCCCGGGCCGATGCCGACCTTGACGCCGTCGGCGCCGTGGTCGACGAGCGCCTTCGCCCCGTCGCCGGTACCGATGTTGCCGCCGATGACCTGGACGTCCTTGAAGTTGCTCTTGATCCACTTCACCCGGTCGAGCACGCCCTGCGCGTGGCCGTGCGCGGTGTCGACCACCAGCACGTCCGCGCCCGCCTCGACCAGCGCGGCGACGCGCTCGTCGGTGCCTTCCCCCACGCCGACCGCCGCGCCGACGCGCAGCTTGCCGTGCGCGTCCTTGCAGGCGTTCGGGTGCTCGCTTTCCTTGAGCACGTCCTTGACGGTGACCAGGCCCTTGAGCTGGAACTCGCCGTCCACCACCAGCACGCGCTCCAGGCGGTTGCGGTGCATGAGCGCGACCGCCTCCTCGCGGCTCGCGCCTTCGCGCACCGTGACGAGCTTGCGCTGCGGCGTCATGATCGCCTTCACCGGCTGGTCGAGCTGCGCCTCGAAGCGCAGGTCGCGGTTGGTGACGATGCCGACCACTCTTCCGTTCTTCACCACCGGGAAGCCGGAGATCTTGTGCTGCTGCTGCAGCGCCCGCACCTCGCGCACCGTCATCTCGGGGGGGATGGTCATCGGGTCGCGCAGCACGCCCGACTCGAAGCGCTTCACCTTCGCCACCTCGGCGGCCTGCGCCGCCGGCGGCAGGTTCTTGTGCACGATGCCGATGCCGCCTTCCTGCGCGATGGCGATGGCGAGGCGCGCCTCGGTCACGGTGTCCATCGCCGCGGAGACGAGCGGGATGTTCAGCTCGAGGTTGCGGGTGAGGCGGGTCTTCAGGGAGACTTCGCGCGGCAGGACGCGCGAGTGGGCGGGGAGAAGCAGGACGTCGTCGAAGGTCAGCGCCTTCTGAATTACCCGCATGTTCTACGCTCGCAAAGCCGCATTATACTCGCATCCATATGAGACGCCTCCCGATCGTTCTCGCCGCGCTCGCCTTCGCCACCGCCGCAGCGGCGCAGCAGTACAAATGGGTCGACGACAAAGGGCGCACGCAGTACGGCGACGTGCCGCCGCCGGGCGCCAAGGCGACGCGCCTGCGGCCGCCGCCGCCGGGAGCCGCGCCCGCCGCTGCGCCCGGCGCTGCCAAGGGGCCGATGAGCGCCGCCGAGAAGGAAGCCGACTTCCGCAAGCGCCAGCTGGAGGCGCAGAAGGAGCGCGAGAAGCAGGAGCTCGCCGCCAAGGACGCCGAGCAGAACCGCGAGACCTGCGAGCGCGCCCAGGAATACGTGCGCACCATCGAGAGCGGACAGCGCATCAGCCGGACCGACTCCAAGGGCGAGCGCTACTTCCTCGACGACGCGCAGCGCGCGGAGGAGCTGGCCAAGGCGCGCGCCGTCGCCGGCCAAGCCTGCAAGTAGCTAGGGAAGGTCTGAAGAAGTTGCCCCCGCGAAGGCGGGGGCCCAGTTTTCTTTTGAGAATACATGGCTTCCCGCTTTCGCGGGAACGACCATTTGCCGCTTTTTCAGAGATTCCCTAGCGGCGCCTGACCGCCCGCCGCCGGCGCGCCTCCTTCGGCTCCATCTTCAGCGGCCGGTAGACCTCGACGCGGTCGCCGTCGGACAGTTTCGTCTGCAGCGTCACCCGCTCGCCGAAGATGCCGACGCTTTGCGCCTCGAGCCTGGCCTTCGCCAAGGCGTCCCGCACCGTGGCGCCTTCGGGCAGCTCCACTGTAAGGATGGATTCCCTCCCCGGCGCCGCTCTCACGATCTGAACCCTAACCATGCACCTCCTCGGCGCGGCGGGTGAAGGCGTCGACCGTGGTGTCGGCGATGCGGTCGAAGAGCGGCGCGAGCAGCTTGCCGAGCGCGCGGCTGGCGAACTCGTACTGCAGCGTGAACTCGATCTCGCAGCTCTCGCCCGCGAGCGCCCGGAAGCGCCAGGCGCCGGAGAAGGCGCGGAAGGGCCCCGCCTCCAGGCGCATGTCGATGGCGAAGCCGGGCTGGTTCTCGTTGCGCGTGGTGAAGGACTGGCGCAGGCGCGAGACGCGCGCGGTGAGCGTGGCGCGCGTCTCGCCGGGCCGGCGCTCGTGCACCTCGGCGGCCTCGCACCAGGGCAGGAACTCGGGATAGGACTCGATGTCCTCGACCAGCGCGTACATCGCCTCGGCGCTGTGGGGCACGATCGCCGACCGGGTGATGCGCTTCATGGGAGAATGAAAAACAGGGACAGACCACGTTCTTCTGTCGCCCCCCTGACAACCCCCAAAGGGGGGAAG
>JBQTJF010000258.1:0-3025 GCA_052387375.1 Betaproteobacteria bacterium | reverse complement strand
TGCCTGCCGAAGAAGTCCCCCGGCGGCAACTCGACGCCAAGCGCGATCGCCTCGCGCGCCGCGCCCGAGGCGTGCGCGAGCGCGGCTGCCAGCATCGCCTTCTTGTCGCCGCCGCCCACGCCCGCCGCGATCGCCGCGGCGTAGCCGGCGCAGGCCTCGACTCACACCGGGTTGGGATGGGGGAGCAGGCCCTCGGCGCGCGCCGCCGCGGCCGCGCGCTGCGGCTCGCCGGCGGCCCAGACGCCGATCGGCGAGACGCGCATCAGCGAGCCGTTCGATTCGGAGCTCGCGTCGCCGCGGCCCAGCAGCCCCCGCTCGGTGGTCATGCCGCCGTCGACCGGCCGCGAGGTGAGCCAGGCGCGGTAAGCCTCGAGCAGGCGCTCGCTGTCGTGCTTCCGCTCGCGCACCAGCGAGCGCGCCAGCGTGATGGCGAGCTCGCTGTCGTCGGTCGGCTGCCCGGCGATGGTCTTGTAGATGCCGCCGTCGGCGAGCTCGCGCACCCCGTCCGGGTAGAGCTGCGCGATCTCGCCCGCCGGCTTCGCCTCGACCAGCGAGCCGAGCGAGTCGCCGATCACCTGGCCGAGCAGCGCGCCTTGCGCGCGGGAAAGCCGCTTTTCATGGTTCTTGCGTGGAAACCCCAGGGACACGCGCGGGTTTCTGCGCGGCTCCGCCTCGACGCTCTTCCAGTCGAACCGCGCCAGCTGGCGCGCCGCCTCCGGGGCGCCGGCGAAGCAGCCGCTGACGCGCCGGCGCGAGTTGCCCTCGAGGCGCACCTCGTTGCCCTCGCCGTCGAGGGTCACGCCGCCGGCGCCGCGGATGAGCGCCATGCCGGCGGCGATGTCGTACTCGTTCACCCCGTGCGTGGAGAGGGTGGCGATGCCGTCGCCGGCGGCGACGCGCGCCATGCGGTAGGCGATGCTCGGCATGGCGATGTAGCGCGCCGGCGTCGCCGCGAGCGAATGCGTCAGCGGCTTTGCCGCGGAGGAGGCGGTCGCCCAGACGAACTCGCCGGCGACCGGCAGCCGCCCGGCGAGGCTCGCGTGCACCGGCTTGCCGTTGCGCCGCAGCGGGCCGGCGCCCGCGGCCCAGGCGATGGTGTCGGGGCCGCGGTCGGGCGAATCGGGCGCGTGCACGACGCCGAGCACCGGCACGCCCTCGCGCACCAGCCCCACCGAGATCGCCGAGCCGCGCCGCCCGCTCATGAACTCGAAGGTGCCGTCGTGCGGGTCGACGAGCCACACCTCGGCGGCGTCGGCCGAGGGCTGCATCTCCTCGCCGGCGAAGGCGCAGGGCACGAGGCGCGTCAGCGTCTCGCGCAGGCTCTCCTCGATCTCGCGGTCGACCGGGCAATGCCCGCGCCTGCCGCGCGGGCCTTCGGGCCGGTAGAACTCCTCGCGCAGCCGAGCGCCTTCGCTCTCTACCGCTTTGATTACTTCATCGAGGGGCAGCATTTAGAATGATTGTTTCCACGCGCGAGGATGCCATGGCTGCGATTAAAACGGCGAGCGGACTGCAAATCGAGGAACTAGTCGTCGGCAGCGGCGCCGCGGCGGCCGCCGGCCAGAGCGTCAGCGTGCATTACACGGGCTGGCTCGACCAGAACGGAAATAAGGGCAGCAAATTCGATTCCAGCCACGACCGCAAGCAGGCCTTCGCCTTCCCGCTCGGCAAGGGCCACGTCATCCGCGGCTGGGACGAGGGCGTGCAGGGCATGAAGGTCGGCGGCAAGAGGAAGCTCACCATCCCGCCCGAGCTCGGCTACGGCGCGCGCGGCGCCGGCGGCGTGATCCCGCCCAACGCGACGCTGGTGTTCGAGGTGGAGCTCCTCGCCGTCGGCTAGAAATCGGCGTCCTTGCGGCGCAGGGCCTTGATCTGGCCTCGCCGCTTCTTCTGCTCGATTCTTTTCCTTTTCGAGGCCAGGCTCGGGCGCGTCGGCTTGCGCTTCTTCGGCAGGTGCGCGGCGGCGGCGACCAGCGCCTGCAGCCGCGCGATCGCCTCGGCGCGGTTCATCCCCAGGCTGCGGTGCGCCTGCGCCTTGATCACCACCACGCCGGTGCGCGTGACGCGGTGGTCGCCGAAGCGCAGCAGCCGCTCCTTCACCGCCTCGGGCAGCGAGGAGCGGCGGATGTCGAAGCGCAGGTGCACCGCGTTCGACACCTTGTTGACGTTCTGCCCGCCGGCGCCCTGCGCGCGCACGGCGGTCAGCTCGATCTCGCTTTCCGGGACGATCGGCACGCCATGAGTGTACACTTCAACTGTACAGGCAGGAACAGCCCCATGGCCAAAGTCAACGTCACCCAGCTCAGACAGAACCTTCCGGAGTACCTGGCGCGCGTGCGCGCCGGCGACTCGGTTGAGGTGACCGTGCGGGGGAAGGTGATCGCGCGTATTGTTCCGGAGCAGGACCGCGCAGCGGCCGCGCGCGAGCGGCTCAAGGCGCTGCGCGCAAAAGCGCGCGTCGGCGACGTGATGAGCCCCTCCGGCGAGCGCTGGAACGCCGAGCGTGGTCGTCGTTGACACGCACGTCCTGATCCACGATGCGCTCGAGCCGCGCAGGCTGTCGGCCCGGGCGCGCCGCGTCCTCGGCGGCGAGCGCGGCCCTCTGGCGATCAGCGACATCAGCCTCTGGGAGATCGGCATGCTCATCGCCAAGGGCCGCGTCGAGCCCGGCGCCGACGCCGCGCAGTTCATCGAGGATATCGTCGACGCGCGCGCGCTGCGCGTGCTGGCCATCACGCCGAGGATCGCGGTGCTCGCCCAGTCGGACGCCTTTTCGCACGGCGATCCTGCGGACCGCATCATTGCCGCCACCGCTCTGGCTCATCGTGCGCCACTGCTGACGGCCGATGCCGCCCTGCGCCGGATGGAGACCATAGAAACCCTCTGGTAAATCGGGCCCTCCGAGTAGGCCGGGGCGCGCGAGCGCCCCGACCCCTCACAGACCCCACCGTGCGGGATTACCGCAGCGGGTTCCTCAGGCAAGCTCACGCGCGTGCCAGGTGGCGTGCGTAATGCGGGGTAACAG
>JBQTJF010000257.1:0-4890 GCA_052387375.1 Betaproteobacteria bacterium | reverse complement strand
TTGACGAGGATGTCGAGCCGCCCGAACTGTTTCAGCGCTTTTGCGACGGCCGCGCCCGCCACGGAGGGATCGGCCACGTCGCCGGCCAGAATGTCCGCCTTGCTTTTTAGTTTTGCTTTTACTTTCTCAAGAGATTTCAAATTAAGGTCGAGAAGAAAAACCTCCGCACCTTCGCTGCAGAACAGGTGCGCGGTCGCGGCGCCGATGCCGGCCCCGCCGCCCGTGATGAGCGCGACTTTTCCTTTCAGCCGCGGCACGCTCAGTCCTGCGGCGGCAGGCCCGCGTCCTTGACGATCTTCCTGAACCGCGCGACCTCGGCCCGGTATTTCGCCTCGAACTCGGCCGGTGTGCTGCCGACGATCTCGTTGCCCGCCGACTCGACGCGCTGCTTCACCTCGGCCGATTGCACCGCGCGCGCCGCCTCGCGCTGCAGGCGCGCGACGATCTCGCGCGGCGTCGCCGCCGGCACGAAGATGCCGTGCCAGCTGGTGAGGTCGTAGCCGGCCAGCCCAGTCTCCGCCATCGTTGGCAGATCGGGCAGCGCGCTCGAGCGCCGCGGGCCGGTAACCGCCAGCGCGCGCAGCTTGCCGGCCTTGAACTGCGGCAGCCCGGTCTGCATGGAGACGATCGCGACGTCGACCTCGCCCGCGAGCAGCGCCTGGAACATCGGCCCCTGCCCCTTGGAGGGAATCGCGAGCATGTCCGTGCCGGTCATGGTCTTGAGCATCTCCATGCCGAGCTGCAGCGGGTCGGCCACGCCCGAGGAGCCGAAGTTGAGCTTGCCCGGCTCGGCCCTGGCGCGCGCGACCAGCTCCTTCACCGTCTGCACGCCCGCCTTGGGATGCGCGGCGAGCACGAGCGTGGTCGCGATCGTCTGGGTCACGGGCGCGAAGTCCTTCTCCGCGTCGAACGCGAGCTTGCGGTAGAGCGCCGGGCTGATCGCGATGCTGACCGGCGAATACAGCGCCGTGTAGCCGTCCGGCTGCGCCTGCGCCACGGAAGCCATGCCGACGAAGCCGCTCGCGCCGGCGCGGTTCTCGATCACGACCGGCTGGCCGAGGCCCTCCGACATCCTCGGGCCGATCAGGCGCGCGAGCGCGTCCACCGGGCCGCCCGCGGCGAAAGGCACGACCATGGTCACATTGCGCGCCGGATACGCCTGCGCGAGCAGCGCGCCGGGCAGCAGGCAGCACAGCAGGAAAAACATGATTCGTCTCATCGGAAAGCGCCCCCTGTCACGCTGGCAACATCGTAGGAATAGATCCAGTCGGCGCGCTGCACCGCCGCGCCGGGCCGGAACCACTGGTTGAAGAGATAGCCGAAATCGCGGCGCAGCTGCGCGAGCGGCGAGATTACCTGGCAGATGTCGGCGCGCGCGCGCGAGCCGAGCTGCACCTGCGTCGCACGCTCCCGGCGTAGCGATTCGTAGTCCTGCAGCGCCGCGGGCACGTCGCCGGCGCGCGCGCGCAGCGCCCCGGCGAGCACGTAGCCGTCCTCCATCGCCATCGCGCCGCCCTGAGCGAGGAACGGCAGCATCGGGTGAGCGGCATCGCCGAGCAGCGTGATGCGCCCCGCGCTCCAGTGCGGCAGCGGATCGCGGTCGATGATGGCCCACTTGTAGCAGCGCTCGGTGGCATCCATCAGCGTCAGCAGCGACGGATGCCAGCCGGGGAACGCGCCGAGCATCTCCTGCTTGTCGCCCTCGACCGACCAGGACTCCTCGGCCCAGAGGTCCGTCACGCGGTGCGCGATCCAGTTCACCAGACGGTTCGGGCGCACGTAGTAGTGCACGATGCAGCCCCCGGGGCCCATCCAGTTCAGCGAATCGGACGGAATCAGCTCTGCCGGCAGCCGGCTCGCGTCCACCTGCCCGCGCCAGCAGATGACGCCGGTGAAGCGCGGCTTGCCCGGGCCGGCGAGGTGCTGGCGCACGATCGAGTGCACCCCGTCCGCGCCGACCACGACATCCGCCTGCGCTTCGCTGCCGTCGGCAAA
This sequence comes from Betaproteobacteria bacterium, assembly GCA_052387375.1. Classification (GTDB taxonomy): domain Bacteria; phylum Pseudomonadota; class Gammaproteobacteria; order Burkholderiales; family SG8-39; genus SCGC-AG-212-J23. The sequence continues at coordinate 2,895 of JBQTJF010000257.1, read as the reverse complement.
GCGCAGCGTAGCCGAATCGGCGCGCGACTCGACGGCGACGCAGCGCATGCCGAGCCGAATCGCATCGGCCGGCAGCGCCGAGCGCAGATGCGCGTGCAAGTCGGAGCGCTGCACCTGGTAGAACGCGGCGCCGAAGCGCTCGAGGCACGCGCTGCGCGTGGCCGACTTGAAGAGGATCCGGCCGCTTTTCCAATTGCGCCCGACGTGGTTCTCCGGCATCGCGCCGAAGCTCGCCAGTCCCTCCTCGAGACCGAGCGCGCGCAGCACCTTGACCGCCTTCGGCCCGATCTGGATGCCGGCGCCGATCTCGCCGAAGGCGTCGGCCTGCTCGTAGAGGGTGGCCTCCAGCCCCTCCCTGCGCGCGGCAATCGCAGTGACGAGGCCGCCCAGCCCCGCGCCGACGATCGCGACACGCAGCGGGCGGCTCATGCGGCGCGGGCCTCGCGCGCGAGCCCGAGGAGCGCGCTGCACAGCGCGCCTTCGGGGCGCGCCAGTTCCTCGAGCACCGAGAAATGGTCGCGGTCCGCGAGCGCGAGCAGCGGTGCGCGCAGCACAGCCGCGTACTCGGTCGACTGGCGCACGAGCTCGGGCAGCTCCGCCGCCCCTACCGCGACCGCAACCGGTGCGCGTTTCGCAGGCAGGCGCCGCAAGGGGCTATTCCTTTCGATAGCGTCTTTGGTTAGCTGCAGCTTTTCGTTCAGGTAACAAAGGGAGATCGGCTCGAGGTCGAAAAGGCCGCTGATCGGCAGCGCGCCGGCCAGCGACGGCTTGTCGAGCATCATGGCCGTCAGGTGCCCGCCCGCCGAATGGCCGGAGACGAAGAGCCGGCGCGGATCCGCGCCGTATTCCTGCGCATGGGCGGCGAGCCAGTCCACCGCACGCGCGACCTCGCCGAAGATCCGGTCGATGTCGGCGTCGGGCGCAAGCGTGTACTCGATCAGCGCGACCGAAAAGCCGTGCGCGAGAGGCCCGCCGACGAGAAAGCTCGACGCTTCCTTGTCGTTGCTCTGCCAGTAGCCACCGTGGATGAAAGCGAGGATCGGCGCGCCCGGCCGCTCCGCCGGGAAGAAGTCCAGCCGCTCGCGCGCGCTGCTGCCGTATTTCAGGTCGGCATGGAGCTTGCGCGCCGAGCGCACGTGCTCGCTGCGCTTCACGCGCTCGGCGGCGATGCCGGGGTAGTCCGCGACCGCGTTGCGGTTGTTGTAAGCCGCGTCGAGCGCCGCCCGATCCATGCCGCGGTAGAGCGCCATCTCCGCTAGCCTTTCCTGCGGGCCGCCTTGAGCTGCTCGGGCGTGGCCCACCCGGCCCTCTCCAGCACGCGCGGCAGGTCCGCCGGGCGGTCGAAGTCTGCCGGCGCGGGCTCGCCGGGCGTACGTCGCGGCCCCGAGGCGGCGACCACCTGCTCCAGCCCCGGGGGCGTGAAGAACCACGCCAGGCGCATCTCGCCCGCGCCGTCGTTGTGGATGCTGTGCTCGACGAAGCGGCCGAGCGCGAGCGTCGAGCCCGGCTCGAGCGGGTGCGTCGCGCCGTCCACCACGCAATGGCCCTTGCCCTCGTAGATGAACAGGATCTCGTCGTTGCGCGCGTGCCCGTGCGCGCGGATATGGCAGCCCGGCGGGATCACCTGGATGCCCATGGAAAAATGGTTCGAAGGATGGTTGTGCGGGCCGACCTTCACGGTCATGTAGCCGCAGTGCGGCGCCGGTTGCCAGTGCGACTCGCCTTCTTCCGGCCCGATCACCAGCGCCGGGCCTTTCATCAGTTCTTTCATCGGGAATTCCTCTCCAGGAGCCTTTTCGGATTTTCCACCAGGATATTCCTGCGTTGTGCTTCATCCGGAACGAATCTGCAGAGCGCATCGAGGAGCCTGCCGTCGTCGGGCATCCTCGCCGAGTCGAGCAAACCCGTGTGCGGCCAGTCGCTGCCCCAGATCACGCGTTGGGGGGCAATTTCGGTCATGCGCCGTGCAAAGGGTGCAACGTCGTCATAGGGAGGGCCTTTTTTTGTCAGACGGTCAGCGCCACTGATCTTCACCCAGAAATTCTCACGCTTCATCAGGTCGCAGAGGATGGCAAAAGGCTCCTGCTCCAGCCCCGCCGACACGTCTACCCGTCCGATATGGTCGATGACCACCGGCGCCGGAATGCCTTGCAGCCAACCGCGCAATCCCGGGATCGCCGCGCCCTCGAAGTGCAGCTCGACGAACCAGCCGAGGCCGTCGATGCATTTCAGGATATGGTCGAACACCGCCTGATCGAGCGTCCCGCCGTGCTGGGGGTTGAAAGCGAAGCGCACGCCGCGCGCGCCCGCCTGGTGAAGCGCGCGGCAGCCGGCGCGCGTGGCCTTCGCATCCAGCCGCACCACTGCGAGGTAGCGCCCGTTCGACCTCTCGACCGCATCAAGATCCACCGCGTTTTCGTACCCATGCGTGTTGGCGTGCACGACGAGGCCGCGCGCGACGCCGAGCGTGTCGTGCAGCGCCAGGCTCTGCGCGAGCGGCGCGTCGGGCGGGGTGTACTTGCGCGTCGGGGCATAGGGAAAGCGCGCCTGCGGCCCGAGCACGTGGAAGTGCGTGTCCCACGCGCCTTCGGGCAGCCTCCAGCCGGGGCGCGTCGCCGGAAGGGGCCCGAGGCAGTTATTGATCGACAAAGAAGGCGGTTTCGGCCTTGCCGCGCAGGACGATGTTGAACTCGAAGTCGCCGCCGCCGAGGTCGCGCCCGATGAGCGAGGCGCGCGCCTCCAGGTCCTCGATGCCGTTCAGGATCGGATCGATGTCGTTCAGCGGCTCGCCCGGAAAGTACATCTGCGTGATGAGGCGCTGCATGACGCCGGCGGCGAAGATCGAATAGTGGATATGCGGCGGGCGCATCCAGTTGTCGTAGCCCGGATTGGGAT
>JBQTJF010000256.1:0-3158 GCA_052387375.1 Betaproteobacteria bacterium | reverse complement strand
ATCTTCCACGTCGGGCCCCTCGGCGCGGGGCACGCGGTGAAGGCGCTCAACAACTACCTTGGCGCGGCGGGCACGCTCGCCGGCTTCGAGGCGCTGCTGGTGGCGCGCGCCTTCGGCCTCGACCCGGTGCCGATGCTCGAGGCGATCAACGCCTCGACCGGGCGCAACAGCACCACCGAGCGCAAGATCCCGCAGCAGGTGCTGACCGGCGCGTTCGCCTCCGGCTTCAAGCTGGCGCTGATGGCGAAGGACGTCGGCATCGCCGCCGGCCTGGCGCGCGACCTCGGCGTGCGCGCGCCCTACCTCGCCGAGACCCTCAGGCTATGGCGCGCGGCGCTGCGGCGCCTTCCCGCCGGGGCGGACCATACGGAGATATTTCACTTCCTGGAGAAACTGTCGCCTCCATCTCGCGGCGCAGCTTCACGGCGGCCGCGTTCGCGTCGAAAGCCACGTCGCTCCAGCGCACCGGCTGGCCGGCGGCGACGGGCCTGAGCATCTTCCAGCCGTGGGCGAGGCCGAGCGGAAGACAATTTTCCTTCAATGAGTCGGACGCAGGCATGAGGCGGCCGACCACGGTATAGCCGCCCTCGCCGTCGAGAATTTCCCCTTGTTTCAGATCTCTCTTGGCGATTGCGACTGCGTCCGCCCGCCATCCGGTCGCGCAGCCGGTCGGCTCGCCGCGCAGCCCGACCGAGGCGACCGAGATGCCGACCTCGAGGCCTATGAGGTGCCAGCGCTTGTAGAGGCAGGCGTAGCGCCCGCTCGAGTCGGTCTTCACCCCGTACTCCATGAAGCAGCGGCGGATGTAGTCGGTGTCGCCTTCGAAGACGACGAAGACGCCGAAACGGATGTCGTACGAAATCGGTTCTCCGTTTTCTCTTGACGAAGAAACCACTTCGACTTGACCCTTGTGATGCAGCACCCCGCCCTCCTCTCGCGGCCGCATCAGCGAGGGGATCTCGTCGATCGCTCCCGGCGGGTAGGTCAGCCCGCCGGGCGCCGGCGTCAGGCCGGTGGCGTTGCACACCGCAGTGGTCTCGATCGCGGGCTTCGAGCCGTCGAGGAAGGAGTTGAACATCTTCGGGTTGAGGCCGCCGACCCTCGCCTGCTCGGGCGTCAGGCCGTAGTGGCCCCACACCGTCTCCGGCGTGGACTGCGCGAAATGCGGCAGCCACTTGTGGCCGCGGCCCGCCGCCACCACCGAGAAGCCGGCGGCGCGCGCCCAGTCGACGAGGTCGCAGATGAGCGCCGGCTGGTCGCCGTAGGCGAGGCTGTAGACGACGCCGGCCTCCGCGGCCTTGCGCGCGAGCATCGGCCCGCAGAAGGCGTCGGCCTCGACCGTCACCATGACGACGTGCTTGCCGTTGCGGAACGCGGCGAGCGCGTGCTCGACCGCCGCGGGCGGATTGCCGGTCGCTTCGATGACGATGTCGATCTGCGGATTGGCGACCAGCGCTTCCCAGTCCTCCGAGATGAGCGGGTATTGCTCGGGCTCCCAGCCGACGCGCTTCAGGTTCTCGCGCGCGTTGTCGGGCGAGAGGTCGGCGATCGCCACCAGGCGCACGCCCGGCGTCTTGGGCACCTGCGCGAGATACATCGCGGCGAACTTGCCCGCGCCGATGAGGCCGAGACGGAGGGGCCTGTCTCTCCTTTGCTGCAGCTTGGCATAGAGATTCATCTCAACCCTAAAAACAGGGACAGACCACGTTTTTCGGATATGCGGAAAATGGTGGTCTGTCCCTGATTTCCGGTTTTAGGCGGCCTGCAGCATGCCCTTGAGCTCCTCGGGCGGCGTGCCGTCCTTCCAGGGCAGGGGGACGTCATAGTCCTTGAGCAGGCAGTCGTCGGGCAGGCAGCGGGTCGGCGTGAAGTCGCGGTGGGCGATGTAGCCGGGGCGCTTGAAGCGCCGGATGTGGTTCGACACCGCGCAGAGCGAGAGGTAGACGCTGACGCGGTTCCACGGCGAGAGGTTCGAGGTGGAGGCGTGCACCAGGCAGCCGTGGAAGAGGATCATCGAGCCGGGAGGACCTTTGGGTGCGACGATGCCGCCCCGCTCCACCAACTTCGTGATCGTGTCGTGATTGATCACCCACAGCGGATAGCTGGTGGTGCTCACGTCATGCTCCGCCTCGAGCACGCCGAGCTTGTGGCTGCCGGGGATGAACATCAGCGGCCCGTTGAACTCGTTCACCTCGTCGAGGAAGATCGCCACGTTCATCGCCCGCGCCTCGGGCATCTGGTCGTCGGCGCGCCAGGTGCCGTAGTCCTGGTGCCACTGCCAGACGTCGCCGTCGAAGGCCGCCTTGCCGTTGATCTTGAACTGGTGCATGTAGACGCCTTCGCCGAAGACCTGCTTCACCGGCTCGACCATGCGCGGATGGCGCGCCAGGCGCGCGAAGGGGGCGCTGTACAGGTGCGCGGCGAAGTTGGTGCGCACCACGTCGCCGGTCTTCTCGCGCACGTTCTCCGGCCGGCGCTGTGCGTAGAGAGCGGGGACGGCGTCATTGAGGACCTTGATCTCTTCCGGGCGGAAGAGGCCCGGAAAAAACAGATAGCCATCCCGGTCGAACCGGGTGAGCTGTTCCGCGGTGAGTTTCATTCAAATAGTATAGACCCGTGAAGGCGGACTCCGTACGCACCATCTTCTACGCTCTCGGCGCCAACCTCGCCATCGCGGTGGCGAAGACGGCGGCGGCGGTGGCCACCGGCTCGAGCGCCATGCTCGCCGAGGCGATCCACTCGTTCGCCGACTCCGGCAACCAGGGGCTGCTGCTGCTGGGCCTGAAGCGCGCCAGGCGCCCGCCCACGCCCGACTACCCCCTCGGCTACGGCAAGGCGGTGTTCTTCTGGTCGTTCATCGTCGCGCTGGTGCTGTTCTCGCTGGGCGGCCTGTTCTCGGTCTACGAGGGCTGGCACAAGCTCGCGCATCCCGAGCCGCTCAAGTACGCCTGGGTGGCGGTCGGCATCCTCGTCTTCGCAGTCGTCGCCGAGGCGATGGCGCTGCGCACCTGCCTGCAGGAAGTGAGCAAGGTGCGCGGCAGCCGCTCGCTGTGGCGCTGGTTCCGCGAGAGCCGGCAGAGCGAGCTGGTGGTGATCCTCGGCGAGGACATGGCGGCGCTGCTCGGGCTGGTGTTCGCGATCGTCGCGATCCTGCTGAC
>JBQTJF010000255.1:0-8746 GCA_052387375.1 Betaproteobacteria bacterium | reverse complement strand
TCGTGCCCTTCCTGCAGACCGACGTGGCGATCAACCCGGGCAACTCCGGCGGGCCGCTCTTCAACATGCGCGGCGAGGTGGTCGGCATCAACTCGCAGATCTACAGCCGCACCGGCGGCTTCATGGGGCTTTCCTTCGCCATCCCGATCGACGTGGCGCTCGACATCCAGAAGCAGCTGCGCGACAAGGGCCGCGTCGCGCGCGGCCGCATCGGCGTGGTGATCCAGGAGGTGACGCGCGACCTCGCCACCTCGTTCGGCCTCGAGCGCCCGCGCGGCGCGCTGGTCAACTCGGTGGAGAAGGGCAGCCCGGCGGACAAGGCCGGGGTGGAGGCGACCGACATCATCATCAGCTTCGACGGCAAGCCGGTCGAGAGCTCGAGCGACCTGCCGCGCCTGGTCGGCTCGACGCGCCCGGGGGCGCAGGCCTCGCTGGAGGTCTGGCGCAAGGGGCAGACGCGCCGGCTCGGCATCACAGTGGGCGAGCTGCAGGAGGACCGCATCGCCGCGGCCGACAAGCCGCGCGCCAAGCCGCAGGCCGAGGCGCCGGCCAACCGCCTCGGCATCGTCGTCGCCGAGCTCTCCGCCGAGCAGAAGAAGGGCCTCGGGCTCGCCGGCGGCATCGTCGTCACCGAGGTGCGCCCGGACTCGAAGGCCGACGTGCGCAAGGGCGACGTGCTGCTCACCATGGTGCACAAGGGCCAGCACACCGAGCTGCGCTCGGTCGAGCAGTTCAACCGCCTGCTCGCCGGCCTGGACAAGAACGCCGTCATCACGCTGCAGGTGCGCCGCGGCGAGAACACCGCGTTCGTCACCATCTCCGGCCTCACTGACAAAGGCTAGGCTCTACGGCCGGCGCTGGTGCCATCTCTGCGAGGAGATGGCGCAGGCGCTGCGCGCCGCCGGCGTCGCGTTCGAGGAGATCGACGTCGACGCCGACCCGGCGCTGGAAGAGCGCTTCGGCGAGCTCGTGCCGGTGCTGACCGATCGCCACGGGAACGAGCTGTGTCACTACCGTCTCGACCCCGGGGTCCTGGACAAGCTGCGATAGAATCGCCGGCTTTGCTCATGAGCCAGCGCCCGCCTTGATGGGTCAATCCCGGATCCGCAACTTCTCCATCATCGCGCACATCGACCACGGCAAGTCGACGCTCGCCGACCGCTTCATCCAGATGTGCGGCGGCCTCACCGAGCGCGAGATGGCGGAGCAGGTGCTCGACTCGATGGAGCTCGAGCGCGAGCGCGGCATCACCATCAAGGCGCAGACGGCGGCCCTTTCCTATCAGGCCAAAGACGGCAATACCTACCTGCTCAACCTGATCGACACGCCCGGGCACGTCGACTTTTCCTACGAAGTGAGCCGCTCGCTCGCCGCCTGCGAGGGCGCGCTGCTGGTCGTGGACGCGAGCCAGGGCGTCGAGGCGCAGACCGTCGCGAACTGCTACACCGCGATCGAGCAGGGCGTCGAGGTCATCCCGGTGCTGAACAAGATCGACCTGCCCTCGGCCGATCCCGAGAAGGCGATCCAGGAGATCGAGGACGTCATCGGCATCGAGGCCGGGGACGCCCTGCAGGTAAGCGCCAAGACCGGCGAGAACGTGGATGCCATCCTCGAGGCCGTCATCGCGCGCATTCCGGCGCCCAAGGGGGATGCCTCCCAGAAGCTGAGAGCGCTGATCATCGACTCCTGGTTCGACAACTACGTCGGGGTGGTGATGCTGGTGCGCGTCATGGACGGCGCCCTCAAGCCCAGGGACCGCATCCAGCTCATGAGCACCGGATCGTCTTACCTGTGCGACCAGGTCGGGGTGTTTACCCCGAAATCGAAAGCCAAGGACGACCTGAGCGCGGGCGAGGTGGGTTTCGTCACCGCCGGGATCAAGGAGCTGCGCGCGGCAAAGGTCGGCGACACCATCACGCTCGCCGGCAAGCCGGCGGAGCGGCCGCTGCCGGGCTTCAAGGAGGTGAAGCCGCAGGTATTCGCCGGCCTCTACCCGGTCGAGTCGAGCGAGTACGAGGCGCTGCGCGAGGCGCTGGAGAAGCTGCACCTGAACGACGCCTCGTTCCACTACGAGCCGGAGACCTCGCAGGCGCTCGGCTTCGGCTTCCGCTGCGGCTTCCTCGGCCTGCTGCACCTCGACATCGTGCAGGAGCGCCTGGAGCGCGAGTACGGCATGCACCTCATCACCACCGCGCCCTCGGTGGTCTACGAGATCAAGCTGCGCGACGGCACGGTCGAGCAGGTCTCCAACCCCTCGCGCCTGCCGCCCATGGAGACCATCGAGGAGGTCCGCGAGCCGGTGATCGCCACCAAGATCTTCGTGCCGCAGGAGCACGTCGGGCCGGTGATCACGCTGTGCGAGGAGAAGCGCGGCAGCCAGACCAACCTGCACTACTCGCCGCGGCACGTGGTGCTCTCCTACGACCTGCCGCTCAACGAGGTGGTGCTCGATTTCTTCGACCGCCTCAAGTCGGCGACGCGCGGCTACGGCTCGCTCGACTACGAGTTCCGCGCCTACCGCGCCGCCGACGTGGTGCGCCTCGACATCCTGGTGAACGGCGAGCGGGTCGATGCGCTCTCCACCATGGTGCACCGCTCGAGCGCGCAACACCGTGGAAGAGAATTAGTTTCTAAATTAAGAACTTTAATTCCCAGGCAGATGTTCGACGTGGCGATCCAGGCGGCGATCGGCTCGCACATCATCGCGCGCGAGAACGTCAAGGCGCTGCGCAAGAACGTGCTCGCCAAGTGCTACGGCGGCGACGTGACGCGCAAGCGGAAGCTGCTCGAGAAGCAGAAGGAAGGCAAGAAGCGCATGAAGCAGGTCGGCGCGGTCGAGATCCCGCAGGAGGCCTTCCTCGCCGTGCTGCGGCGGAGCGGCCATTGAGCTTCGCGGCGTTCCTGCTGCTGCTGCTGGTGATCACGGGCGCCGTGTGGCTCCTCGACAAGTACTACTTGCGGGGAAAAAGAACAGGGAAGCAACCCTGGTATGTCGAGTACTCGATCAGCTTCTTCCCGGTGATCCTGATCGTGTTCCTGCTGCGCTCGTTCCTGGTCGAGCCGTTCAAGATCCCGTCGAGCTCGATGGTGCCGACGCTGCTGGTGGGCGACTTCATCCTCGTGAACAAGTTCACGTACGGCATCCGCCTGCCGGTGGCGAACCGCAAGGTGGTCGAGCTCGGCAGCCCGAAGGCCGGCGACGTGATGGTGTTCCGCTATCCCGTCGATGCCTCGCTCGACTACATCAAGCGCGTGGTCGGCGTGCCGGGCGACCGCATCGAGTACCGCAACAAGCGGCTCTCCATCAACGGCCGGCCGGTGCCGCTGCGCCAGATCGACGACTACCTGTCGCGCGAGCGCATGCAGTTCTCGCGCCGCTATGTCGAGACGCTCGACGGCGTCGAGCACCAGATCCTGCTCGAGGAGGACACGCCGGCGGCGCTGCTGCCGGGGAGCGCGTTCCCGTTCTCCGGCAATTGCAACTACAATAGCAGCGGCCTCGCGTGCACCGTCCCGCCGGGCCACTATTTCGTGATGGGCGACAACCGCGACAACTCGAGCGACAGCCGGGTGTGGGGCTTCGTGCCCGACGAGAACATCGTCGGCAAGGCGTTCTTCATCTGGCTCAACCTGAACGAGCTCGGGCGTTTCGGCTCGTTCCGCTGAAAGGGAGGCCGGCAATGACAACCGAGCAACGCGGCGTCAGCCTGATGGGGCTCATCCTCGGGCTGTTCATCCTGGTGGTGGTGGCGCTGTTCGCCATGAAGGTCATCCCCTCGTACCTCGAGTACGCCAGCGCCAAGAGCGCCATCGACTCGATCGCGCGCGACCCGCAGCTCAACACGCCGCAGATGGTGCGCAACGCCTTCGAGGCGCGGGCGCAGGTCGACAACATCACCTCGATCCGCGCCACCGACCTCGACATCACCAAGGAAGGCAACCAGCTGGTGATCGGCTTCTCCTACCGCAAGGAGGTGGCGCTGACCGAGAAGGTCGGGCTGTACATCGACTACGCGGCCAACACGGGGCAGTGAGCGGGCGCGAGGCACTCGAAAAGCGGCTCGGACACCGCTTCACGAACGCCGCGCTGCTCGGCCAGGCGCTCACCCACCGCAGCGCCGGCACCGGCGACAACGAACGGCTCGAGTTCCTCGGCGACGGCGTGCTCGGCTGCGCGGTGGCCGAGGAGCTCTACGCGCGCTTCCCGGGCCTCGCCGAGGGCACGCTGACGCGCATGCGCGCGCGCCTGGTGAGCAAGGAGGCCCTGACAGAGATTGCCGGGCACCTTGAGATAGGAAAACTTCTCAAGGTGGGAGCGAAGCATCCCGTCACCCCGTCGGTGCTCGCCGACGCGGTCGAGGCGCTGTTCGGCGCGGTGTTCCTCGACGGCGGCTACGGCGCGGCGCGCCAAGCGATGCTGCACACCTTCGGCGCGCTGCTCGACGGCCTCGACGCCGGCGGCGCCGGCAAGGACGCGAAGACCGAGCTGCAGGAGCTCATGCACGCGCAGGGCAGGAAGCTTCCCGAGTACCGCGTCGTCGCCACGCACGGCGCGCCGCACCAGCGCTCCTTCGAGGTGGAATGCGCGCTTCCGGAGCTCGGCGTCAGCGCCGTGGGCAAGGGCACGTCGCTGCAGCGCGCCGAGCAGCAGGCCGCCAAGGGCCTTCTGCAGCAGCTCCTGAAGTGAAGCGTTGCGGAACCGTCGGCCTCGTCGGCCGGCCCAACACCGGCAAGTCGAGCCTGCTCAACCGCCTGGTCGGCGAGAAGCTGTCGATCGTCTCGGCCAAGCCGCAGACCACGCGCCACCTCGTCACCGGCATCCTGACGCGGCCGGGCTGCCAGTACGTGTTCGTCGACGCCCCGGGGGCGCCGCCGCGCCTGAAGAGCGTCCTGCACCGCGCGCTGAACCGCCGCGTCAACGAGGCGGCGCGCGACGTCGACGTGGTGCTCTTCGTCGTCGAGGCCGGGCGCGTCGGACCCGAGGACCGGGCGGCGCTCGAGCGCATCCCGGCGTCGCAACGCGTGGTTGCGGTGGTGAATAAAGTCGATTTGATCAAGCATCACGACCTGATTCCCTTCCTCGAGCGCCTGGCGAAGCTGCGCGACTTCGAGGCCGTCGTGCCCTTGAGCGCGAAGACCGGGAAGAACGCCGAGGAGCTGCTGCGCGTGCTGCGCGAGGTGCTGCCCGAAGGGCCGTTCGCCTATCCCGAGGAGCAGCTCACCGACCGCGACGAGCGCTTCTTCGCCGCCGAGCTGCTGCGCGAGAAGCTCTTCGAGGCCATGGGGCAGGAGCTGCCCTACCGCTGCGAGGTGCTGATCGACAGCTTCAAGCAGGAAGGACGGCTGCGGCGCATCGAGGCGACCATCCTGGTCGAGCGCGACAGCCAGCGCGCCATCGTGCTGGGGGAGCGCGGCGAGCGCCTGAAGCGCATGGCCACCGCGGCGCGCAAGGACATGGAGCGGCTCTTCGGCGGCAAGGTCTACCTCGGCACCTGGGTCAAGGTGCGCCGCGCCTGGACCGACGACCGGCGCGCGCTGCGCGAGCTCGGCTACGAATGAAGCGCCGCGTCGACCACGAGCCGGGCTACGTCCTGCACACGTACCCGTACATGGAGACGAGCCTCATCGTCGAGGCCTTCGCGCGGCGCTTCGGCCGCGTGGCGCTGCTCGCGCGCGGCGCCCGCCGGCCCCGCTCGGCGATGCGCGGCGTGCTGCTTTCCTTCCACGCCCTGCGGCTCTCCTGGAGCGGCTCGGCCGAGCTCGCCAACCTGCGCGGCGTCGAGTGGTCGGGCGCCCTGCAGCCGCTCTCCGGGCGCGGCCTGATGTGCGGCTTCTACCTGAACGAGCTGCTCCTGCGCCTGCTGCCGCGCGAGGACCCGCACGAGGCGCTGTTCGACGCCTATGGGGTTGCCCTTTCGTCCCTCTCGAAGCAGAAGTTCCTTTCCGAAACCCTGCGGCGCTTCGAGAAGCGCCTGCTTGCCGAGCTGGGCTATGCTCCGCTGCTCGAGCGCGACGCGCAGAGCGGCGAGCCGGTCGACGCGGCGCGGCGCTACATGTACGAGCCCGATCGGGGCCCGATCGCTTCCGGGACTTCCTTTGCGGAATCCAGCGTGAGCGGCCAGACCCTGCTTGACCTCGCCGCCGACGACTACACTCGCGCCGAGACGCGCGAGGAGGCGCGCCGGCTGATGCGCATGCTGATCGGCCAGCGCCTGCACGGGCAGGTGCTGCACACGCGCAGCGTGCTCAAGGAGCTGAACGACCTATGATAGAGCTTGGCGTCAACGTCGACCACGTCGCCACCGTGCGGCAGGCGCGCCGCACCTACGAGCCCGACCCGGTGTGGGCCGCGGTCGAGGCGCACCTCGGCGGCGCCGACGGCATCACCGTGCACCTGCGCGAGGACCGCCGCCACATCCAGGACGAGGACGTGCGCCGGCTGCGCGAGCTCACGCACATCAAGCTCAACCTCGAGATGGCCGCCACCGACGAGATGGTCGGCATCGCCTGCAGGCTCAAGCCCGAGATGGCCATGCTCGTGCCGGAGGGGCGGCATGAGATTACGACCGAAGGCGGCCTCGACGTGGTTTCTCAGGAAAAGACATTGAAACAGGCCGTGGCGAAGTTAAGCAGCGCTGGCATCGTGGTATCGGTATTCATCGACGCCGAGCCCCGCCAGGTCGAGGCGGCGAAGCGCATCGGCGCGGCGGTATGCGAGGTCCATACCGGCCCCTACGCGCATGCCTTCCACTCGAAGGGCCGGGACGCCGAAAGCACGGCCGTTCTTTCCGAGCTCAAGAAGATCCAAACCGCCGGCGAAGCGATCCGCTCACTCGGCATGCGCTTCAACGCCGGCCACGCGCTCAACTACTTCAACGTGCAGCCGGTGGCGCGCCTGCCCGGGGTGCGCGAGCTGCACATCGGCCACGCCATCGTCAGCCGCGCGCTGTTCGTCGGCATGCGCGAAGCGGTGCGCGAGATGAAGGGCCTGATGCGGCAGGCCCAGGCGGCGCGATGATCTACGGCGTCGGCACCGACGTGGTCGAGATCGGCCGCATCGAGAAGGCGCTCGAGCGCTTCGGCGAGCGCTTCGCCAGGCGCATCCTCTGCGAGCCGGAGCTCAAGCGCTTCGCCCGGCACCGCCTGCCGGCCAACTACCTCGCCAAGCGCTTCGCCGCCAAGGAGGCCTTCACCAAGGCGCTCGGCACCGGCATCCACGCCCCCGCCAACTGGCACGGCGTCTGGGTGACGAACCTCAAGTCGGGCAAGCCGGTCCTCGAGTTTTCTTCTCAATTGAAAACTCTGCTGGACAGCCGGGGAGTGACCCATGCCCACGTGTCCCTCTCAGACGAGAAGGGCGTGGCCTTCGCCACGGTGATCCTGGAATGCGCAAGGTAAGGCTGCCGCCGGGCCCGGCGGTGGTCGACGTTCTCGGCCCGGCCCTTGCCGACGAGGACCGCGCGCGCATCCGCCACCCCGCCGCCGGGGCGGTGATCCTCTTCGCGCGCAATTACGAGAGCCCTGAGCAGTTACAGGTATTAACTTCAGAGATTGAAAAGTTGCGCGCGCCGGCGCTGCCTGTTTGCGTCGATCACGAAGGCGGGCGCGTGCAGCGCTTCCGCGAGGGCTTCACCGCAATCCCGCCGATGCGCGAGCTCGGCCGGCTCTGGGACCGCGACCGCGAGAAGGGGCGGGCGGCGGCACACGCGGTCGGCACCATCATCGGCGCCGAGCTTGGCGCGGCGGGGGTCGATTTCAGCTTCGCCCCGGTGCTCGACCTCGACTACGGCGGCTCGAGCGTCATCGGCGACCGGGCGCTGCATTTCGATCCGACCGCCGTCGGTGCTCTTGCCTCCGAAATTCTGAAAGGACTGAAAGACGCCGGAATGGCCGCGGTGGGCAAGCATTTCCCCGGGCACGGTTTCGCCACCGCGGATTCCCACGTGGCGGTGCCCCGCGACGAGAGAGAGGTGAAGGAGATCCTCAGGAAGGACGTCCTTCCCTACAGCATGACCATCCAGGCCGGCCGGGCGGGGGTCATGCCGGCGCACGTGATCTTCCCGCAGGCCGACGCCGAGCCCGCGGGCTACTCGAAGTTCTGGCTGCAGGAGGTGCTGCGCGGCAAGCTCGGCTTCCAGGGCCTGGTCTTCAGCGACGACCTGTCCATGGAAGGCGCCTGCGTCGCCGGCGGGCCGCCGCAGCGGGCGAGGGCGGCGCTGGCCGCGGGCTGCGACATGGTGCTTCTCTGCAACGATCCTAAGGGGTGTGACGAACTGCTTTCATCCCTGGATGGGGTGCATCTCTCCCGGATGGCAGCCTGGGAGGCAATGCGGAAGAAGGGCGGGCGCGACCTGCGCAAGAGCGTCGCTTACCGCGAGGCGCAGCAGGTGCTCACGGCCTTGAAAGCGGGCTTCGAGAAGCCGGAAATGGGTACGATCGTACCCATTTCTCAAAACCCCCCGCTCCCCCCGACTTGATCGGGGGTCGCTCCCCCCGTAACAGGGGGGCGGCAAGCCGGCGACGCGCGCTCCATGTACTTGCCTTCGGCGGTGTCGACCTTGATCTTCTCGCCCTTGTTGATGAAGGGCGGCACCTGGACGGTGATGCCGGTGTCCATCTTCGCCGGCTTGAAGGTGTTGGTGGCCGTGGCGTTGCGGATGCCCGGCTCGGTGTCGACCACGGTGAGCACCACGGAAGGCGGGATCTCCACGCCGATGGCGCGGCCGTTGTAGAAGTTGATCTGCAC
>JBQTJF010000254.1:0-2449 GCA_052387375.1 Betaproteobacteria bacterium | reverse complement strand
ACGGGTACCCTGGCGCCGACCGGGCCAATATAGCCTGGCGGGCTGCCGAGCGCGGCGCGGATCTCCTTCTCGCCGGCGAAGCGGAAGGCGCCGATCGCCTTCTGCGCCTTCACCTCGTTCAGCTCGTGGTCGCCGCGCAGCAGCAGAAGGTGGAGCTCGTCATCGTGCATGACCGCCACCGCCTTGACCGTCCGCTTCAGATCGATCTTCAGCAGCGCCGCCACCTCCTCGCAGGTCGTCTTGCCGGGCGTGGGGACCTTGCGCATCTGTTCCTTACCGGAAGAACGTGTATTGGTTTCGATGGCTTCGGCCAGCTCCACATTGGCCGCGTAGTCCGACTGCGGGCAAAACGCGATGGCGTCCTCGCCGGAGTCGGCGAGCACGTGGAACTCGTGCGAGCCGGTGCCGCCGATGGCGCCGGTGTCGGCGGCGACGTCGCGGAAGCGCAGCCCCAGGCGCGTGAAGATGCGCGTGTAGGTGGCGTGCATGTTGCGGTATTCGCGCTGCAGGTCGGCGTAGCTGGCGTGGAAAGAGTAGCCGTCCTTCATGACGAATTCCCGGCCGCGCATGATGCCGAAGCGGGGACGGCGCTCGTCGCGGACCTTGGTCTGGATCTGGTAGAAGTGCAGCGGCAGGCGCCGGTAGCTCTTCAGCTCGCTGCGCGCCAGCTCGGTGATCACCTCCTCGGAGGTGGGCTGGATGACGAACTCGCGCTTGTGGCGGTCCTCGAAGCGCAGCAGCTCCGGGCCGTAGGCCTGCCAGCGCCCCGACTCGCGCCATAGCTCCCCGGGCTGCACCACCGGCATCACCATCTCCATCGCGCCGGCGCGGTTCATCTCCTCGCGGATGATGGCCTCGACCTTGCGCAGCACGCGATGCCCGAGCGGCAGCCAGCTGTAGATGCCGGCGGCGAGGCGGCGGATCAGGCTCGCGCGCAGCATCAGCCGGTGGCTGACGATCTCGGCCTCGGCGGGCACTTCCTTGAGCGTGGCGATGAAGAAGCGGGAGGTTTTCATGGCACCGGCTCGTTGTCAGCGCCGGTGGGCTGTGGAAAAATTCTAACTTAGCCTAACGGAAGGCGCCGCGGATGCTGGACAAGGAAGGTTACCGTCCGAACGTCGCCATCGTCCTTGCCAACCAGAGGAACGAGGTGTTCTGGGGCAAGCGCGTGAACCAGCACGCGTGGCAGTTCCCGCAAGGCGGCATCAAGCACGGCGAGACCCCCCTGCAGGCGATGTACCGCGAGCTCGAGGAGGAGATCGGGCTGCAGCGCAGCCACGTGCGCATCCTCGGCCGCACCCGCGACTGGCTGCGCTACGAGGTGCCGCACAAGTGGATGCGCAACGAGACGCGCGGCGGCGCCTACCGCGGGCAGAAGCAGATCTGGTTCCTGCTGCGCATGGTCGGGCGCGACTGCGACGTGAAGCTGCGCGCCAGCGGCCACCCGGAGTTCGACGCCTGGCGCTGGCACGACTACTGGGTGCCCCTCGAGGCGGTGATCGACTTCAAGCGCGACGTCTACCGCCAGGCGCTCGCCGAGCTGCACCGCTTCCTGCAGGCCGACCGCCGCGCGCGCCTGCGCGGCGCGGCTTCGGTGCAGGGCTAGCGGTGGAAAGGGACTACCAGCCGCTGCCGCTGCGCGAGCTCGGGGGCAACGCGGGCTTCCGCCGGCCGACGCAGCCGCAGGCGGCGCGCGTCGGGCCGGAATCGCCGGCGCTGCATGTCATGACCGACCTCACCCGCACCACCCCGGCGACCATCCGCCCGCAGGCCCCGCTCGCCGGCGCCAACCAGTTCATGATCACGCGCGGCGTGCGGCTGCTGCTGGTGGTCGACGACCTGGAGGCGGTGCTTGGCGTCATCACCGCCACCGACATCCTCGGCGAGCGGCCGATGCTGGCGGCGACCGGGCGCGGCGTGCGCCGCGACGAGCTCACCGTGGCCGACGTCATGACCCCGGCCGCCCAGGTCGAGGTGATCGCGCTCGCCGACGTGGAGGGCGCGCGCGTCGGGCACGTGCTCGAGACGCTGCGCCGCGCCGGGCGCCAGCACGCGCTGGTGGCGGATTTCGACCTGCTGCCGGCCGGCCGCCCGCTCGCCCCGCCGCTCGAGCGGCCGATGGTGCGCGGCATCTTCTCGCTGTCGCAGATCGCCCGGCAGCTCGGCGTGTCGCTGCCGGCGGGCGGCGAGGTGGCGCGCACCTTCTCCGAGATCAAAGCCGCATTGGTCAAATAAATCGCGGGAATTACGAAGTTCAATTTGAACTATGCCCGGCCCGGGCATAGCCTGAGCGTCCCTTCGCAGGAGGACCCCATGAAAGCGCTCAAAGGCAGCAAGACGCACGACAATCTCAAGGCGGCGTTCGCCGGCGAGTCGCAGGCGAACCGGCGCTATCTGTACTTCGCCGCCAAGGCCGACGTGGAAGGCCAGAACGACGTCTCGGCGCTGT
>JBQTJF010000253.1:0-5228 GCA_052387375.1 Betaproteobacteria bacterium | reverse complement strand
CCGCACGACAAGGACTTCGCCACGCTCGATAAAAACAACGACAGCAAACTCTCCGAGGAAGAGCACGCCGCGGCGCCGGAACACGCCGCCAAGAAGTCGGCGACCGGCGGCACCAGCGGAAGCGGCACGAGCGAAAGCTCGTCCCCGAGCGGCGCGGCCTCGGGCGGCGGCTCTGAAGGCAAGAAGTCGAAGTACTAGCAGCGACGACCGGGGCCCGGGATCCCGGGCGCCGGTCGACTTTTTCTATGCCTGGCTTGCCGCGACCGTCCTGAGCGGCATTCCCTCCACGCTGCACGCGCTCGCTGCGGGCGGCGACGCAGCTGAGGCAACGCGCGCCGCCGTTTCATTCTTCTGGGGCTTGCTTCTCGCCCTCGTGCTGCCGCGGCGACGCACGACGGCGTGGGCGCTGCTGGCCGCAGTTCGCCGACCACCTCATGTGGGGCGGCTCGCTTGGCGCGACGCTCGCGTGGCGGCGCACAACGCATATGCATATGAAAACGCAGAAGGAGTAGCTTCCGCGGCATGACCTCCCGCGCAGGCCTCGCCGTCCTTTTCGAGCACTCGGAGTGGCAGAAGCCGCTGTTTGCGGCGCTTTCGCGCCGCGGCGTCGCCTACGCCGCGGTCGACCTCAAGAAGGCCGCGTTTTCGGACGCGGACGCGCCGCTCGCGCCCCTCTACTTCAACCAGGCGAGCCCCTCGGCCTACGTGCGCGGCAACGCGCGCGCCGTGCCCTACGCCCTTTCCTATATGCGCACCTTGCAGATCCGGGGCGTGCGCGTGCTCAACGGCGCGGGTGCCTTCGCTCTCGAGCTGAGCAAGACGGCCCAGGCGGCGCTGCTGCGCCGGCTGGGCGTGCCCGCGCCAAGGATTTGGACGTTCAACCACGTCGATGCGCTCCGCGCTAGAGCGCACGAGCTGCCGTTTCCGCTGCTGCTCAAGCCCGAGCAGGGCGGCAGCGGCGCGCGCATCGTGCTCATCGAGAGCTTCACGCACCTCGAGGCGCTGCTCGAGGAGCGCCCCGAGCATTGGCTGCCGGACAATCTGCTGCTGCTGCAGGAATACTTTCCGACCGACCCGGCGAAAGGAATCGTGCGCATGGAATTCCTCGGCGGCGAGCTCCTGTACGCCATGCGCGTCATTTCCCACGGGCGTTTCAATCTGTGCCCGGCGCCGGTATGCAATCCGCAGGACGGCGGCGCTGCGCTGTGCGAAGTGCCGGCCGGCCAGAGCGCCCCGCCCCCCGTGGAGTTCTATGCATTCCCGGAGGTGCCCGCGCGAGCCGTGGCGTGGGGCAAGCGGATCGTCGCAGGCGGTGGACTCGACGTTGCCGGCGTCGAGTATCTCGAATCGAGCGACGGGCGGCTCGTGTTCTACGACCTCAACGCCAACTCGAACCTGCGGCCTTCCGTCGCGGCGTCGTTCGGCTTCGATCCGTTCGAGCGGGTCGTCGACTTCCTGGTGCGCGAGATGCAGCGTGCGCGGGAGCGTCCGCGGCTTGCTTCGGCAGCTTGAGGCGCAGCATCCGTGCGGCGTTGCCGAAGTAAATCCGCCTCTTATCCTGTTTCGATAACCTGAGCCCGTCCAGGGCCTTGATGGTCTCGCGGATGAAGAGCGGCCCGCCCTGCGGGTCGAACGGGCAGTCGGTGCCGAACAAGACTTTCCCCACACCATAAAAATCAATCCCACACCGGATCGCGGCCGGCGAGCCGTTGATCGAGGTGTCGGCGTAGAACATCTTGAAGTAGTCGACCGGGCGCTTGTTCATCCGTTTCAAGAGAGACTCATAGTCCTCATCCGCGGTCCTGGCCCCGAGCTGGTCCATGCCGTAGCCGATGCGGTTGACGAAAAAGGGCGCCATGGCGCCGAGATGGTGGGTGATGATCTTCAGCTTCGGCAGCCGCTCGAGCATGCCGGAGAAGACCAGCCGCGCCATGAAGGCGCTGGTCTCGTAGGGCCAGCCGAACAGCCACCAGATCTCGTACTTCGATTTACCTTCAGAAGAATAATCTGGAAATTTTGCCGTCCGGCTCGGATGCACCCAGATCGGCAGGTCGTGCTCGAGGCTCATGCGCTCGAAGACCGGGAAGAACTCCGGCTCGTCGAGCGGCCGGCCGTCGACGTTGGTGAAGATCTGCACGCCCCGCGCGCCGAGCTTGCCGATGGCGCGGTCCATCTCCTCGAGCGCCGCCGGCACGTTGTTCATCGGCAGGGAGGCGACGAAGGCGGGAAAGAGCTCCGGATGCTTCTCGACGATCTCCGTCATGCCGTCGTTCGCCAGGCGGGCCAGCGCGGGCGTCTCCTCCGGCGAGCCGAGGAATTCGATCGCCGGCATGGACAGCGTCAGCACCTGCTTGTAGTCCGGCCAGCGCTGCATCATGCGCATGCGCTTCTCCAGGTCCCAGAGCACCGGGATGTGCAGCCAGCGCTTGATCTGGCCCTTGAGCGCCGGGTTGCCTTCGGCGATCTGTTTCACGCGTTCGAAGTACGCGGGCGGGAAGATATGCGGGAAGATGTCGAGCTTCATGCGCCAGCATTACACTATTGGTCCGCCATGGCCAAGCCCCGTAAAGCGAAACCACCCCGCTGGGACCGCTCCAAAGTGCTCGACGAAGCGGAAGCCCTCCGCAAGCGGATCAAGGTCAAGCGCCTCGTCAACATAGCCAAGCTCCTTCGCGACGGCCGTCTCTGAGAAAAATTGGGGTACGTCCCTGATTCCTCGCTGAGAGGCGTCGCCTGGATGGGCGGCGCGGTGCTCTCGTTCGCCGCCATGGCGATCGGCGTGCGCGAGCTGCTCTCTTACATGGCGCCCTTCGAGGTGCTGTTCATCCGCAGCGCGGTGATGCTCGCCATCGTGCTGGCGCTGCTGCCCCGCGCCGGCGCCGCGGTGCTGCGCACCCGGCACTTCGGCCTGCACCTCTGGCGCAACCTCTTCCACTTCGGCGGCCAGTGGAGCTGGATCTTCGCCATCGGCGCGCTGCCGCTCGCCACCGTGTTCGCCATCGAGTTCACCATGCCGGTGTGGACGGCGCTGCTGGCATTTTTCTTTCTGAAGGAGCGCCTGAGCGCCGGCAGGCTGGTGATGCTCCTTTGTGGCATCACGGGAGTGCTGATCATCCTGCGGCCCGGGGCGGCGCCGCTGGAGCCCGCGGCGTTCGTCATGCTCGCCGGGGCGTTCTGCTATGCGGCGCAGATGATCTATACCAAGCGCCTCGCCGCCACCGACGCGCCGCTCGCGGTGCTCTTCTGGATGCCGGCGATCCAGGCGCCCCTCTCGCTCGCCGCCGCCCTGCCCCAGTGGGTGGCGCCGCGCCTCGCCGATGCGCACTGGATGCTGCTCCTCGGCGTCGGCAGCTACACCGCGCACTACTGCATGATGCGCGCGATGAAGATCGCCGACGCGACGGTGGTGGTGCCGGTCGATTACGCGCGCCTGCCGCTCATCGCGGTCGTGGGCGCGCTCTTCTACGGCGAGCCGTTCGACCCCGCGGTGCTCATCGGCGCGGCCGTCATCTTCGCCGGCACCTACTACAGCCTGAGCCGCGAGAAGCGCTGAGCTCGAAATGCAAAAGGCCGGGACTCGTCCCGGCCTTTTTGCAGCACGGATGCTTTACTTCTTAAGCCGGATATTTGGCGGTGCGATATCGCCCTTTACCAGCCTGCCAACAGGCGGCGGCTTGGGAACGACACCTTCTCTTACCACCCGGCCCGCTGGCGGAGGCGGCGGTGGAGGCGGAGGCGTGCTGGGCTTCTTGTCAGACATGGCGTCTTTCTCTATTTGTGCAGCCGTACATCAATCGGCTTGGTGTACGCCGCCGTCTTTTCAGAATCGGGCAGAAAGTAGTAGTCGTGGTTGTACATTGCATCGACGAACCACTTCATCGCCAATACGAGGATTACGCTTCCGCAGGCGAGGAAAAATAGGGAGGCAATTCTCCACGCGGTCCACGGCCCCGCCTGGTAGTCGAAGTTCTGCAGAAGAAACGCTACTGCGCCAAGGATCGCGAGTATGAGCGTTACCGGGAGCTGAAGGCGAGCATGAATGCGCTCCCTGCCTTCTACCTCCTGAAAATACAGTCGCTCGTAGAACAGCTTGAGCTCCGCGTCGGTCACCATCTCCCCCTGATTGCCAGACGACGAGCTACTAGGATACCCGCTGGCCGGTTACCGGCGGATCAGATGGGTACGCCACGTACGTCCGCATTTGCCAAGCCCCTCTCAAGCGCCGAAGATCGAGATCGGCCTGGTGGTGTGTATGAGAATCGGTACGATCGTACCGATTTTGTCCTCCAGCAGCCTTGCCCCTGGCCCTGCCGCGAGGACGCCACTTCCCGAAAAAGGTGGTCTGTCCCTGTTTTGGTCGCTACTTGGACTTCTTCTCGGGCGCGCTGCTGCCGATGGCGGCGGGCTCGTTCTTCTGCGCGAGGCGCTTGATCAGGCCGTCGACGCCTTCCTGCTTCATCACCGCGTCGAACTCGGAGCGGTAGGTGAGCACCAGGCTGACGCCCTCGACGGTGATGTCGTAGACCTTCCAGCCGGCGCCGGTCCTGCGCATCTGGAAGTCGATCGGCAGCGGCGGCGCGCCCTGGCGCAGGTACTGCGTGCGCACCGTGGTGTCCTGCGGGTCCTGCTTGCCGCGCGAGGGCAGCACTTTCAGCGTCTGGCCCTCGTAGCCGGTGAGCGCATTGGAATAGGTGCGCACCAGCATGCTGCGGAACTCGGCGACGAGCTTCTTCTTCTGCTCGGGGCTCGCCTGGCTCCAGGCACGGCCGACCGCGAGGCGCGTCGCCTCCTCGAAGTCGATGTAGGGCAGCACCTTCTCCTCGGCGAGCTTGACCGCCTTCTGCCGGTCGCCGGCGGCGAGCTGCTTGTCGCTCTTGATCGCCGCGAGCACCTCGTCGGTGACCTTCTGCACCAGCTGCTCGGGGTTGATCCCTTGAGCGAAAGAAACCGAGGTGAAGAGCGTGAGGCCCAGTATCTGCAAGAACCTCTTCATGCCGGAGCTTTCTCCTTCTGCGAGCCCTTGAACATCCCCGGCTCGAGGGAGTGGCGCTCGAGCAGGCGGTAGAACTCGGTGCGGTTGCGGCCCGCCAGGCGCGCCGCTTTGGTGACGTTGCCCCCGGTGATCTTCAGGATGCGCACCAGGTAGTCGCGCTCGAAGGCCTTGCGCGCCTCATCCAGCGGCGTGAGCGCCGTGTCGGCCACGTCCAGCGCCTGGCGCACCAGCGACT
>JBQTJF010000252.1:0-15811 GCA_052387375.1 Betaproteobacteria bacterium | reverse complement strand
CGCGCGCACGAGGTCTATGCGGTGGTCGGCGCGACGCCTGGGCCGCGCCGCGTCGACGAGGCCGAATTCCGCACCGAAGGCACGCCGCCTGGCGCCGGCTGGCTCGCCGGCACCGGTCCGCTCGGCTTGCGGCGCTCGGCGCTCCTCGCGGCGCCGGTCGTGTTCCTGCTCATGGTGGCGGGCGGCGGCGCCGCCCGCGCGCTCATGGACAGGGATGCCCCGGCCGCCAAGCCGGCGACCAAACCCGTGGCGGCGATTGCGCGGGCAAAGCCGGCGCCGGCCCCGCCAGCGGACAAGCCCGCCGCAGAAGCGGCGAAGCCCGCGCCGCAGGCCGCTGCGGCCCCCGCGCCGGAGGCGCCGGTTAAGAAACCCGCCGCGCGGATCGAAAAAAAAGTCGAGCGCCCAGCGAAGGCGCCGACTGCTGGTGGTGCCGGCCGCATCGAGTTCGCGGTGGCGCCTTGGGGAGAAGTGCTCATCGATGGCAAGAGCCGCGGCGTCAGCCCGCCGTTGCGCACGCTTGAAATCCCCGCCGGCACGCATACGATTGAAATCCGCAACTCGACCTTCCCGGCGCACGTGGCGAAGGTCGAAGTGAAGGCGGGGGAAGCCATAAAGATACGGCACAGGTTCCGCTGATGACCCGGGCGGCCATCGTGGCGACGGCGCTGCTCGCCCTCGCGGGGTGTTCGTCCGCGCCCGTTCGGGAGCTGCAGCAGCTGCTGTGGTCGAGCAGGGGCGAAGCCGCGTTCAACGCCGGCATGCGCCAGTATGAGAATGGCCAGTACGTCGATTCCGCGCGCAACCTGCAGGCGGCGGTCGACCTCGGCCTGCCGGCGAAGGAGCGCGCCAGGGCGCACAAGCACCTCGCCTTCATCCATTGCGCCGCCGGCCGCGAGCGCTCCTGCCGCGACGAGTTCCGCAAGGCGCTCGCCATCGAGCCGAAGATGGAGCTCACCGCCGCGGAGGTCGGCCACCCGGCGTGGGGACCGACGTTCCGCGCGCTCAAGGGCGGCGAACCGCCGCTGATCCTCGGCCTGCGCCTGTACGAGGAAGGCAAATACGAAGAGTCGGCGAAGACGCTGCAAGGAGCGATCGAGCGCGGCCTTGCCGACAAGGATCGCGCCCGGGCGCACAAGCATCTCGCTTTCATGCATTGCGCCTCCAGCCGGGAGCGACTCTGCCGCGAGGAGTTCCGGCGCGCGCTCGACTACGATCCGGGCCTGCAGCTTACCGCCGCCGAGGCGGGGCATCCCGCGTGGGGCCCGGTGTTCCGCTCGCTCAAGGGCGAGCCGCCCGCGCTCGCCAAGGCGCAGCCTGCAGTCGCTGCCAAGGGCGAGCCGGCGCTCGCCGCCGGGCTGCGGCTCTACGAAGAGGGCAGCTACGAGGCGTCGGCGCGCAGCCTGCACGAGGCGCTCGGTCAGGGGCTCGGCGAGCGCGACCGGGTAAGGGCGCACAAGCACCTCGCCTTCATCCATTGCGCGTCGGACCGGCAGCGCTCCTGCCGCGAGGAGTTCAGCAAGGCGCTCGCCGTCGATCCGACGCTGGAGCTTGCTCCCGCGGAGGTCGGACACCCGGTCTGGGGTCCGCTGTTCCGCGCGGTAAAGGCGGGCCGCTAGGCGCCCCGGGATGGAGCAGCCACAGCTCGGCCGCTACGTCATCCAGTCCGAGATCGGCCGCGGCGCCATGGGCGTCGTCGACAAGGCCATGGACTCCGTGCTCGAGCGGGTGGTGGCCGTGAAGACCGTCAACATGGCGCTCGAGCGCGAGCACGCCGACAAGTACGAGGCGCGCTTCTACCAGGAAGCGCGCGCCGCCGGCGGGCTCAACCATCCCAACATCGTCACCGTCTACGACGCGGGCAAGGCCGGCGACGTCGTGTACATGGCGATGGAGTACATCGAGGGCGTGGAGCTGCGCTCGCTCATCGGCGAGGGCCGGCCGCTCGCCGTGGCGCAGGCGCTGTCGATCGCCGCACAGGTCGCCGAAGGGCTCGCCTACGCGCACGAGCGCGGCGTCGTGCACCGTGACATCAAGCCCGCCAACATCATGGTGGTGGCCAACGGTCCGGTGAAGATCACCGACTTCGGCATCGCGCGCATGCGCGCGTCGGCCGACCTCACGCAGACCGGCGTCATGCTCGGCTCGCCAAAGTACATGTCGCCGGAACAGGTGATCGGCAAGCGCGCCGACCACCGCTCCGACGTGTTTTCCCTCGGGGTGATCCTCTACGAGATGCTCTGCGGCGCGGCGCCGTTCAACGGCGAGAACGTCACTGCGCTGATGTACCAGATCGTCAACTTCGCGCCGCCCGCCCCGAGCGCCATCAATGCCGGCGTGCCGGAGATGCTCGATTACGTGATTGCCAAGATGCTCGCCAAGCCGCTGGAAGAGCGCTACCAGGATGCGCGCGAGCTGGCGCGCGACCTGCGCGAATGCGAGCGCCAGCTCGCCACGCCGCCTGCGGCCGGCACGACGCGGCCGCCCCTCGCGTTGGCGAGCGGGGCGCAGCCGCAGCTCGTCGACACGCGCTCGCAGACGGTGGTGCTGGCGCAGACCCTGAACCGGACGCGCCAGGCCGACAAGGTGCCGGACGAGGTGGCGAGCGCGCCGGCACGCGGCGTCGCGCCTTCCTTCGACTCCAACGAAGCGACGCAGCGCCTCGCGGTGCTGACCGGCGCCGCCACCGCGCCCGGCGCCCTCACCACGCGCGAGACCGCGACCCAGGCGATTCGCTCGCTGCCGCGCGCGGCGCCGGGCGGCTGGCGCCGCCGCGACTGGCTGCTGGTCGGCGCCGCTGCGCTCGCCGGCCTGGTCGTGGCGCGCGCGATCATGAAGCGCGACGGCGGGGAGAAGCGCTAGAACGTGATTCCGGTTGACGTCGCGGTGCCGGGCTGCCCACCGACACCGGCGGCGATCATTCAGGGCATGCTGACGGCGGTCAGCGGCGCTAGCGCCCGGCGCAGCTCTGCGGCATCGCGTTGACCGGGTAGCCGCGGCAGCTCCAGGCGACCTTGCCGCCCTGCAGGGCGGGCGTCAGCGCCACTTCGAGCGCGTTCTTCTCGTTCCAGCCGCGGATCGCTCCGTCCTCGCTGACGATCCATTTCATCTCGCCGTGCTTGGCGTCGTTGCGCGCCGCGATCTTGACGCCGCGCCCGGCACCGGCGAGCTTGCCGGATTTTTCCGCCGCCGCGGCGACCTGCTGCTTCGCCGGGTCGGCGCCGCTGACGAGCGCCTGGGCGGCTTCTTTTAGCCCCGCGCCCTCCATCTGCGGCAAGACGACGGCGACCGCGAGGAATCCGATCAAGGCGAGACCCGCAACTACCAGCAAGCCGATGCGCATCTGTTTCTCTCCCCTTTATTTCCTGCCTTGCCGCTCTTATTAGCGACTGCGACTTTGCCGACCTTGCGCTCGGGCAGCTTAACATGGCCTCCGATGTCCGGCTTGGCGACTCGGCAAATTCGTGTCAGCGGCCGCGTCCAGGGCGTGGGATTCCGCGCCGCCCTGCGCGAGCAGGCGCGCGAGCGCGGCGTGCGCGGCTGGGCGCGAAACCGCGCCGACGGCACGGTCGAGGCCCTGCTGCACGGCGCGCCGCAGGCGGTGGAGGCTGTCATCGCCTGGGCGGGGCGCGGGCCGCCCGGCGCGCGCGTCACGGACGTGCAGATAAGCGCGGCGACACCGACCGAGCACTTGCCCGAGCGTTTCGAGCTCCGCCCCACCGCCTAGGCGCTCTTGCGGCGCTTCAGCGCATTGACGACGGAGAATTCCCACGGCCGGCCCGCGGCGAGCAGGGCAACGCCCAGCCGGCGGCCGCTCGGCGCCGCGGCGTCGACCTCGGCCAGCTCGTTGAAGTCCCGCACCAGCCGCTCGAGGCGGCGCTTCAGCACCGCGGCGGACTCCGGCGCCAGCACGCGCGATTCGAAGCGCAGCAGCTCGAGCGGCGCCTCGAACCGGCCCTGCAGGAACTCCTGCATGACGCGGCGTCCGTAGGCCTTCTTCACCGGCCCGCCGGCGCGCCAGGCGAAGTCCTTGGGCACCCTCAGGCGCACGCGGTCGCCGGGGCGCCATTCGACCAGCGCCAGCTTCTCCAGCCGCGCGCAGGCGGCGGTGAGCTCGGCGCGCGAGATCGCGAACGCCTCGAGGATCTCGGCGAAGCGCCATTCGTTCTGCAGCAGCCAGAACACCGAGAGCAGGCGCTCGTCGCCGGCCAGCGCCGCCTCCTGCTCGAGACTCAGCTCGCCCGGTGCGGCCGCAGCGCGGCGGCTCATGCGCGCCACCTCCTCGAGCTCGAGCTCGAGCACGCCGAGGATTTGCTCGATGCGCGCCAGGGTAAAGGTGCCGCGCGAGAACATGCGCTTCACGCTTGCCTCGGAGAGGCGCAGCTCGCGCGCCAGGCCGGCGTAGGTCAGGCCGCGGGCGCGCACGCTCTTCTTCAGGGCATCGACGAAGCGGCTGTGCGCCGGCATGCGACGCACGGTAGCACATTACGCTACTTTGTAAAGAAGTATTGCTTTGCGCGACCAGGCGTGCCGACAATCCGGCGATCGAACCAAGGGAGGATCGCCATGACTGCGCCGCTTTCCCGTCCACTTGCCGCCGCCGAGCTCTGCGAGGCAATGCGCCGCGGCAGCGCCTGCGACGCCTCGCGCCTTGACCGCGTCTTGCGCGTCGACGAGCAGCGGGGGCTGGTCGAGGTGCAGGCGGCCGCCGCTTGGCGCAGCCTGGCCGAGCGCCTGCGCCCCGGCGACGCGCAAGCCGGCGCAACGCGCACTACCATGCCCACCGTCGGCGAGAGCATCGCGCGCAACGCCGCCGGCCCCGACGGCCGGCCGGCGGTGACGCACGTCGAGTCGATGACGCTCGTCACGCCCGAAGGCGAGCTGCGCCGCCTCAGCCGCTTTGCCAACGCCGAGCTGTTCACGCTCGCCGTCGGCGGTCAGGGATTGTTTGGCACCCTCTACAGCGTCACGCTGCGCATCGAGTCCCTGGCGCGGGCGGTCAGCGAAGCTGCATCCATGCCCCAAGCTTGGAGCAATTCGGTGCGCCTCCTGCTGCCGCCGCAGTCGTTGCCGCGCTTCAGGGCGGCCGCGCGCGCGCGCTGCGACGATTGGCGCGTGCCGATCGAGGCGGAGTCGGTGCGTCAGACCCTGCCCGAGACGGAAACGTTTCTCCGCTGGGCCAGGCGCGACTACGCCGAGGTGACGCTGCAGCTCGGCCGGTTCGCGACGCTCGGCGCCTCGCTCAAGGCGATCCAGCTGCGCCGGGACCTGATCGATGCCGCCATCGCCGCCGGCGGCGCCTTCCCGATCGCGTGCACGCCGGAGGCGACGCGCGAGCAGACCGAGGCCTGTTATCCCGAGCTGCGCCGCTTCCTTGCCGAGAAGCGCCGCTTCGACCGCGAGGAGCGGCTGGTCAATGCCTGGTATCGGCGCCAGCGGCGACTGCTGGCCAATTAGACGGCGCCGTACACCACCTGCACGTTCTCGGGCTCGAGCCAGGCCGCCAGCTCGTCGAGCAGGCGGCTGTCGGGCCGCACGCGCCAGGCGTCGCCGAGCGCCACCTGGCACAGCGCCTTGCCGTTCTCGTAGAGCACCAGCACCTGGCAGCCGCCCTGCCCCGTATAGCGGTAGGGCGCGAGCACCTGCTGCAGTCGCTTGGCGTCGGCCTGGCCGTTCACCGCGATGCGCAGCCGCGCTGCGTAGCGCCCGCGCAGCGACTCGAGGTCGAGCAGCTCCTCGGCGGTGACGCGCAGGCCGCCGGAGAACTCGTCGCGCTGCACCTTGCCGGCGACCACGAGCAGCGCGTCCTCCTTCAGCTTGTCGCGGTGCTTCTCGAACAGCTCGTTGAACACGGTGATCTCGACCTGCGCCGTGCCGTCGTCGAGCATCACCACCATCATGCGTCCGCGGCGCGTCATCTGGCTGCGCGCGGCGGCGACCACGCCGGCCATCCAGCTGCGCTGGTCGCCGGCCGCCAGCCGCGCGAGCGGCGTGCGCGGGAACCCGGCCAGCTCGCGCTCGTAGACCGAGAACAGGTGGCCGGACAGGTAGAACCCGAGCGCGGCCTTCTCCTCGAGCAGCACCTGCCTGCGGTCCCATGCCGGCGCGTCGACGTAGGCGTGCGCGCCGCCGCGCGGCGCCTCGGCTTCGCCGAACAGGCTCGACTGCGACGCCTGGCGCTCGGCCTGCTCGGCGGCCTCGAGGGCGCGGCCGACCGAGGCGAGCAGCTTGGGGCGGTTCGCGTCGACGCTATCGAAGGCGCCCGCGCGCACCATCGCCTCGATCGCCCGCCGGTTGACGAGGCGCCGGTTGACGCGGCGGCAGAAATCGAAGAGATCGGCGAAGGGGCCGGCGCGGCGCGCCTCGAGGATCGACGCGATAGCCGACTCGCCAGTGCCGCGAATGGCCCCCAGCCCGTACAGGACCGTCTCCCTGTCGGCCGGCAGGAAGCGGTACGCCGAGCTGTTCACGTCCGGCGGCCGCACCTTCAGCCCGTTGACGAGCGCATCCTCGTGGAACTGGCGCACCTTGTCGGTGTCGTCCATCACCGCCGAGAGGTTCGCGGCGAGGAAGGCCGCCGGGTGATGCGCCTTCATGTACGCGGTGTGGTAGGCGAGCAGCGCATACGCGGCGGCGTGCGACTTGTTGAAGCCGTAGCCGGCGAACTTCTCCATCAGGTCGAAGAGCTGCATCGCCTTGCCGTGCGGCAGGCCGCGCTCCTTGGCGCCGGCGACGAAGATGTCGCGCTGCTGCGCCATTTCCTCGGGCTTCTTCTTGCCCATCGCGCGGCGCAGCAGGTCGGCGCCGCCGAGCGTATAGCCGCCGATCACCTGCGCGATCTGCATCACCTGCTCCTGGTAGACCATGATCCCGTAGGTCGGGCCGAGGATCGGTTTCAGCCGGGTATCGAGATACTCGACGCTTTTCCCATGCTTTCGCTCGATGTACTCCGGGATCAGGTCCATCGGCCCCGGCCGGTACAGCGCCACCAGCGCGATCACGTCCTCGAAGCGGTCGGGCCGCGCCCGCTTGATGAGGTCGCGCATGCCGCGCGATTCCAGCTGGAACACCGCGGTGGTATTGCCCGAGGCAAGCAGCTTGTAGGTCGGCGCGTCGTCGAGGGGAACCTTCTCCAGCGAGAAGCCCGGCTCGCCCAGGCCGCGCACGCAGCGCTCGGCCCAGTCGAGGATGGTGAGCGTGGTCAGGCCGAGAAAATCGAACTTCACCAGGCCCACCGCCTCGACGTCGTCCTTGTCGAGCTGCGAGATGACGTGGCTCGTGCCTTCGGCGGCGTAGAGCGGGCAGAAATCCGTCAGGCGCCCGGGCGCGATGAGCACCCCGCCCGCGTGCATGCCGACGTTGCGCACCAGGCCCTCGAGCTTGCCGCCGAGCTCGAGCAGCTCGGCCACCTCGTCCTCGTTCTTCTCCCGCTCGGCGAGCAGCGGCTCCATCTCGCGCGCCATCTCGAGCGTAATGGTCTTGCCGGGCTGCACCGGGATGTGCTTGGCGAGCTGGTCGCAGAAGTTGTAGCCGAGGTCGAGCACGCGCCCGACGTCGCGCACCACCGCCCGTGCCGCCATGGTGCCGAAAGTGGCGATCTGCGAGACGCTGTCCGCGCCGTACTTCTTACGCACGTAGTCGATGACGCGGTCGCGCCCGTCCTGGCAGAAGTCGATGTCGAAGTCGGGCATCGACACGCGCTCCGGGTTGAGGAAGCGCTCGAACAGCAGGTCGTAGCGCAGCGGGTCGAGGTTGGTGATGCCCAGCGCGTAGGCGACCAGCGAGCCGGCGCCGGAGCCGCGGCCGGGCCCCACCGGGACGCCGTTGGCGCGCGCCCAGTTGATGAAGTCGGCGACGATCAGGAAGTAGCCGGCGAAGCCCATCTGGATGATGGTCACGAGCTCGAACTCCAGCCGCTCCCGGTAGCGCGCCTCGCCGTCGAGGCGCCGCTTCTGCAGCCCTGCGCGCGCCTGCGCGCGCAGATAGTCGTCGATCGACGTCCCCGCCGGCGTGGGGAAATCGGGCAGGCGGCTCTTGCCGAGCTCGATGGCGAGGTTGCAGCGCCGGGCGATCTCGACCGAGTTGTGCAGCGCCTGCGGGATGTCGGCGAAGAGCCGCGACATCTCCTCCTGGCTCTTGAAGTACTGCTCGGGCGTGAAAAGCTTCGGGCGGCGCTGATCCCCGAGCACGTAGCCCTGGGCGATGCACACGCGCGCCTCGTGCGCCTTGAAGTCCTCGCGCTCGAGGAATTGCACCGGGTGGGTGGCGACCACCGGCACAGCGACGCGCGAGGCGAGCGCGACGCTGCGCGAGAGCACCGCCTCGCCGTTGGGCAGGCCGGCGCGCTGCAGCTCGAGGTAGTAGCGCCCGGGGAAGAGCGCCTTCCAGCCGGCGGCGAGCCGCTCGGCCGCCTCGCTGTGCCCGGCAAGCAGCGCCTGCCCGACGTCGCCCGCCGCCGCGCCGGAGAGGGCGACCAGGCCGTCGGTGCCGCCCTCCTCGAGCCAGGCGCGGGCGATCTCCGCGCGGGCGCGATGCTGGTTGGCGAGCCAGGCGCGCGACAGCAGCCCGCACAGACGCAGATAGCCGGCGCGCGAGGCGCACAGCAGCAGTAGTCGGAACGGCTTATCCCGGCCGGCGTCGTTCTGCAGCCAGCAATCGGCGCCGATGACCGGCTTCAGGCCGGCGGCGCGCGCCGCGCCGTAGAACTTGACCATGCCGAACAGGTTGGCGGTGTCGGTCAGGGCAAGCGCCGGCATGCGGTCGGCCACAGCGCGCTGGACGGCCTGCTCGATGCGCACGATGCCGTCGCTCACCGAGTACTCGCTGTGCATCCTCAGGTGAACGAACCGCGGCCCTCCCATGTCAAAAAATTCTACCGGAAAGGCCACCATGAGACGCCTGCTGATCCTGCTTTCTCTCCTCGCCGCTGGCGCCGTTGCGGCGCAGGACAAACCGAGCGCGCTCGACAAGGCTTACGAGGAGGCGCGCGCGGCGTACAACGCCCTGAAGGAAGCCGAGACGCGGCGCGAGCAGGGCATCGAGTCGCAGCCCGGCGAGCGCGCGGGCAGCGCGACCGGCGGTAGCCGGCCGACCGACAGCTACTTCGCGCGACAGGCGCTGCTCGAGCAGGAGGTCGAGATGGCGCGGCGCCGCTACGAGGCGGCCATGAAGCGCTGGAACGACCTGAAGTAGCTAGACCACCACGGCCTCGGGCTCGCCCGGGGCTGCCTCCACCACGCCTATCTCGTAGACGGTTTCGCCCGCGTCGCTCAGCATGCGCGCCGCGCGCCCGGCGTCGCCGGCCGCGACCACAACCGCCATGCCGATGCCGCAGTTGAAGACGCGGAACATCTCGTCCTCGGCGAGGTTGCCTTCGCGCTGCAGCCACTGGAAGAGCGCCGGGCGCGGCCAGGCCGCCTTGCGCACGAGCGCTCTCGTTTCCGGGGGGAGGATGCGCGGTACGTTGCCGGTGATGCCGCCGCCGGTGATGTGCGCGAGGCCCTTTACCGGCACCGCCGCGAGCAGCGCGAGCACCGGCTTGACGTAGATGCGCGTCGGCTCGAGCAGGTCGACGGGCGGCTTGCCGCCGCGCTCGAGAATGCGGCGGATCAAAGAATAGCCGTTCGAGTGCGCGCCGCTCGCGGCGAGGCCGAGGATCGCGTCGCCGGGGCGGATGCCGCGGCCGTCGATGATGCGCTCGCGCTCGACCACGCCGACGCAGAACCCGGCGAGATCGTATTCGCCCGGCGGATACATGCCGGGCATCTCGGCGGTCTCGCCGCCGATCAGCGCGCAGCCCGCCAGCTCGCAGCCGCGCGCGATGCCCTTCACCACCTCGACGGCGACCCCGACCTCGAGCTTGCCGCAGCCGAAGTAGTCGAGGAAAAAGAGCGGCTCGGCGCCCTGCACCAGCACGTCGTTCACGCTCATCGCCACGAGGTCGATGCCGATCGTGTCGTGCCTGCCGAGCGCGAAGGCGAGCTTGAGCTTGGTGCCGACGCCGTCGGTGCTCGAGACGAGCACCGGGCGGCGGTACTTCTTCGGCAGCTCGCACAGCGCACCGAAGCCGCCGATGCCGGCGAGCACCTCGGCGCGCAGGGTGCGCTTCGCGAAAGGCTTGATCGCCTCCACCAGGGCGTCGCCGGCCTCGATGTCGACGCCCGCGTCGCGGTAGGAGATCGCTTCTTTCGACATGCTAGAGTGGACAATTCTACTCGACCGCAATGCAGCAGCTTCCGCTCGCGATCTCGTCTCCGGCCGAGCCGGACTTCGGCAACTTCGTCGCCGGCGCGAACCGCGAGGCGCTGGAGAGCGTGCGCGCTCTCGCGGCGGGCACGCTTGCCGAGCCGATCGTGTACTTGTGGGGCGAGCCGGGCAGCGGGCGCACGCATCTGCTGCTCGCCGCAGCGCGCGCCAACCCCGGCCTGGTCGTTGCCGACGATGTCGAGGCA
The DNA here is from genome assembly GCA_052387375.1 of Betaproteobacteria bacterium. GTDB lineage: Bacteria > Pseudomonadota > Gammaproteobacteria > Burkholderiales > SG8-39 > SCGC-AG-212-J23. The sequence goes on along the minus strand of JBQTJF010000252.1, from coordinate 5,363 downwards.
CTTGACGCCGGCGGGCAGCAGGCGTTGTTCACCTCGATCAACGCCGCGCGCGAGGGCAAGGGCGCAGTGCTCGCCGCCGGCGCGCTCGCGCCGGCCGCGCTGCCCCTGCGGGAGGACGTGCGCTCGCGCCTGGGCTGGGGCCTGGTGTACCAGTTGCGGCCGCTCGGCGACGCCGACAAGGCCGAGCATCTCCGGGCCGAGGCGGCACGCCGCGGCCTGAGCCTGGGTGACGATGTCTTGCACTTCCTTCTCACCCGCTTTCCGCGCGATCTGCCGAGCCTGCGGGGGGCGCTAGAAGTCCTTGATCGATATTCGCTAATCAGGCAGCGCGGCCTGACCCTGCCGCTGGCGCGCGAGGCATTGGCGGCGGCGCAACAGTCGCCAGAACTCCCTCGACAAAGGCAGAAGCGGTAAGTAGATTCGCTTATCCAGTCATCGAGCCCGAGACGCCGTGTTCGCGAGGACATCCGCCTTCCTGCTTGCATTGGGCGCCGCGCTGGCGCTGCCCGCGCACGCGCAGTCCGGGCTGCGCCTGCCGCAGCGCGCCGAGGGCCTCGACCCGACCTTCGCGCGCGGCTGGCTCGCCCCGGAATACGACCATTTCGGGTTCGCCACCTATCGCTGGCGCGATGACAGCCGCGCCGGGTCACGCATGCACTGGTCCTACTCGCTCACCGACCGCGCCAGCCTCGGCATGTCGCTCGGCAACAGCCGCGAGCTCGACGAGCAGCGGCAGTTCTCGCTGTTCGGCAGCTACTGGCTGTCGCCCGACTGGGCATTGAGCGCCGAAACCACCACCGGCCGCGACCCCGGCGGCGTGCTTCGCCTGCAGGACATCCGCATCGGCGTGCAGCGCCGCTTCTGAGCGGCGCCGCGGCAAGCGCAGCCGGCGGCTCCGCCGCGAATGTAGAATGCGGCGCGCCATGCGCCTGGCGCTCTTTGACCTCGACAACACGCTGCTCACCGGCGACAGCGACTACGAGTGGGGGCAGTTCCTCGTCGATGCGGGCGTGGTCGAGCGCGAGGCCTACGAGGCGCAGAACCGCCAGTATTACGAGCAGTACGTCGCCGGTACGCTCGACATCCACGAATACCTCGGTTTCGCGCTGCGCCCCCTCGCCGAGCACTCCGGCGCCGAACTCGCGCGCTGGCACGCGGAGTTCATGCGCCGACGCATCCTGCCGATGATCACGCCGCGGGCACGTGCCCTGGTGCGCGGGCACCTCGACGCCGGCGACCTGTGCGCGCTCGTCACCGCCACCAACAGCTTCGTCACCGCACCCATTGCCCGCGAATTTGGCATCGCACACCTGGTCGCCACCGAGCCGGAGTCGCGCGACGGGCGCTTCACCGGCCGCGTCGCCGGCACGCCCTGCTTCCGCGAGGGCAAGGTCAGGCGCGTCGACGAGTGGCTGCGCGGCATGGGCCGGCGCCTGCCGCAATTCTCCGAGAGCAGCTTCTACAGCGATTCGCACAACGACCTGGCGCTGCTCGAGCGCGTCAGCCGCCCGGTCGCGGTCGATCCCGACGAGGCGCTCGCCGCGGAGGCGGCGCGCCGCGGCTGGGCGACGATTTCGCTGCGCCGGTAGAATCCCCGGCCTCGATGATCAAGAGGTTCATCCGCCGCGTGCTCGGCCTGCCAGCGGAGGGCGCGCTGCGCCTCGGGCGCGACAAGCACGGGCTGTCGCGCGAATCCGTGCACCCGGCGGCGGCGAAGGTGTGCGCCGTACTGCGCGAAGCCGGCTTCTCCGCCTACGTGGTCGGCGGCGCCGTGCGCGACCTGCTGCTCGGCATCGAGCCAAAGGATTTCGACGTGGCCACGGACGCGCGGCCGGAGCAGGTGAAGCCCCTTTTCCGCCGCGCGCTCATCATCGGCCGGCGCTTCCGCCTGGTGCACGTCATGCTCGGCGGCGAGACGGTGGAGGTTTCGACCTTCCGCGGCGCGGACACCGAAGCCGCGCAGAAGGATGAGCACGGCCGCGTGCTGCACGACAACGTGTTCGGCACGCAGGAGCAGGACGCGCGCCGGCGCGACTTCACCGTCAACGCGCTGTACTTCGACCCGGCGACCGAGACCGTGGTCGACTTCCACGGCGGGCTCGCCGACCTGAAGAAGCGGCGCCTGTCCATGATCGGCGACCCGGAGACGCGCTACCGCGAGGACCCGGTGCGCATGCTGCGCGCGGTGCGCCTCGCCGGCAAGCTCGGCCTGACCATCGAGCCGGCGACGCGCGAGCCTATCGGCGCCCTCGCGCCGCTGATCGAGCGCGTGCCCCCGGCGCGCCTCTTCGACGAGATGCTGAAGCTCCTGCTCTCCGGGCACGCCAGCGCCTGCCTGCGCCAGCTGCGCGAGGTCGGGCTGCACAAGGGACTGCTGCCGCTGCTCGACGTCATCCTCGAGCAGCCGCTGGGCGAGCGCTTCGTCACCCTGGCGCTGGCGCAGACCGACGAGCGCGTACTCGCCGAGCGCCCGGTCTCGCCGGCGTTCCTCTTCGCGGCGCTGCTCTGGCACGAGGTGCTGGCGGCGTGGAAGGCGCGCCAGGCGCGCGGCGAGCGCACCATCCCGGCGCTCGATGGCGCGATGGACGAGGTGCTCGACACGCAGTGCGCGAAGCTCGCCATCACGCGCAAGCTCACCGCCACCATGCGCGAGGTCTGGGCGATCCAGCCGCGCTTCGAGATGCGCTCCGGGCAGCGCGCTTATCGCCTGCTCGAAGCGCCGCGCTTTCGCATGGCCTACGATTTCCTCGCCCTCAGGGCGGCGAGCGGCGAAGTGCCCGCGGAGCTCGAGGCCTGGTGGCGCGCCTTCCAGACGGCGGACGCCGAGGCGCGCAAGGCGATGCTTCTGCCCGACGCCGGCCCGCGCAAGCGCCGCCGGCGCCGGCGCAGGAAGCCGCCGGCGGCTGCGCCGCAGGCCGCGTGAGCCTCGCCTACGTCGGCGTCGGCTCGAACCTGCGCGACCCGCAACGCCAGGTGGCGCAGGCGCTCGCCGAGCTGGACGCCATCCCGGCGACGCGCGTCCTCGACTGCTCGTCGCTGTACCGCTCGGCGCCGGTGGGCCACGCCGCCCAGCCCGACTTCATCAACGCCGTCGCGGCGCTGGAGACGGCGCTCGACCCGGAGACGCTTCTCGGCGAGCTGCAGGCGATCGAGGCCCGGCACGGCCGCAGCCGCAGCTTCCCGGACGCGCCGCGCACGCTCGACCTCGACCTGCTGCTCTACGGCGAGGGCGCGCACCGCTCGGCGCGGCTGACCATCCCCCACCCGCGCATGCACGAGCGCGCGTTCGTCCTCAAGCCGCTCGTCGAGATCGCGTCCGACATCGCCGTCCCCGGCCGGGGGCGGGCGCGAGACCTGCTCGCCGCCTGCGCCGGCCAGCGCGTGGAAAGGCACGGTGGATAGGTTCCGCTATCTCGTCATCGAGGGCCCGATCGGCGCGGGCAAGACCAGCCTGGCCCGGCGCCTGGCCGCGCGGCTCGCCGCCGACCTGGTGCTCGAGCAGCCGGAGGAAAACCCGTTCCTCGCCCGCTTCTACCGCGACATGGCGCGCTACGCGCTGCCGACGCAGCTCTTTTTCCTCTTCCAGCGCGTGCGCCTGCTCGAGCCGCTCGCGCAGCCCGACATGTTCGGCCGGCCGGCGATCGGCGACTTCCTGCTCGACAAGGATCCGCTGGTCGCGCGCCTCACGCTCTCGCCCGACGAGCTCGCCCTCTACCAGAAGATCTACGACGCGCTGCGGCCGCGCGCCGGGGCCCCGGACCTCGTCGTCTACCTGCAGGCGCAGCCGTCGACGCTCGTCGAGCGCGTACGCCGGCGCGCCGCCGGCTACGAGCGCGGCATCACCGACGAGTACCTGGCGACGCTCGCCGAAGGCTACGCGCGCTTCTTCTACCATTACGACGCCGCGCCGCTGCTGATCGTCAACTCGGAGAACCTCAATTTCGTAGAGCGCGACGCCGACTTCGAGCTGCTGGTATCGAAGGTGCGCGGCATGAAGAGCCGGCGCGAGTTCTTCAACCTCGGCTGATGCGCCTCGTCGCCGACATCGCCTCGCTGCGCCGCGCCGTCGCGGCGCTCGCGCCGGTCGCTTTCGTGCCCACCATGGGCAGCCTGCACGAGGGCCACCTGTCGCTGGTGCGCCTGGCGCGGCGCCATGGCGTCGCGGTGGTGGTCAGCATCTTCGTCAACCGCCTGCAGTTCCTTCCGGGCGAGGACTTCGAGCGCTACCCGCGCACGCTCGAACGCGACCGCGCGCTGCTCGCCGCCGAGGGCGTCGAGATCCTCTTCGCCCCGGACGAGGGCGTGCTCTACCCGGCGCCGCAGGCCTACCTGGTGCGGCCGCCGCCGCTCGCGGAGGAGCTCGAGGGGCGCTTCCGGCCGGGGTTCTTCCACGGCGTCGCCACCGTCGTGCTGAAGCTCCTCAACTGCGTGCAGCCGGCCGCGGCGGTGTTCGGCAAGAAGGACTACCAGCAGCTCGCCATCGTGCGCGGCATGGCGCGGCAGTTCGACCTGCCCGTCGAGATCGTCGCCGGGGAAACGGTGCGCGAGTCCGACGGCCTCGCCATGAGCTCGCGCAACGCCTATCTCTCCGCTGCGGAGCGCGTCGAAGCGCCCCGGCTTCACCAAGTATTGAAGGAAGTGGCGGCGGGAACGATGTCCGGCAAGACCGCCATGAACACGCTTGAAGGCACAGGCTGGCGGCCCGACTACGTGGAAGTGCGCCGCCGCGGCGACCTCGCGCCGCCGCAGGCCGCCGACCGGGAGCTCGTCGTGCTGGGTGCCGCGCGCCTCGGCGGCACGCGCCTGATCGACAGCCTCGAGTTCTAGCCGGGGTAGGGATCGAAGGTCATGGACTCGACCGGGCAGCCGATCGCCTGGGCGAGCTTGTCCATGGCTTCGTCGGTGAGCTGCACCGGCTGGAACTCGCCCTCCTGACCCTTGGAGGAGATGAAGGCTTTGGCGGCCGCCTCGGTGTTCCAGGTGACCACCGGGTCGGGGCTGACGCCGGCCACCTGCCGGCAGATCGGAAAACCGTCGGACTTATAGACAATCGCGTACATGCTCCCCCCGCGCTCGGCCGAATGTACCCGATGTCGCGGTCGGCCAACAACCAACAAGACAGCTCGGCATCGGGGAACCCCTGATTGCGCCCCGCCGGGGCAGGGGCGTTAAATGGTCCCGGGAGGCTGGGGCGGGCGGCTCCCACCGCGCGCCCGAGCCTAGGCGACGTGCCCCGCCGAGGGGCACACCTTTATCGGGGAGCAAGAAGATGAGCAACCTGCGTGACGCAGTCGGCCTTTGCGTGCCGTACGGCAGGGCCAAATCGCAATACGAAACGGAGTTCGAGCCGGCCACGGCCACCG
>JBQTJF010000251.1:0-13897 GCA_052387375.1 Betaproteobacteria bacterium | reverse complement strand
GCCGGGCGCACGCGCGCGGCGCGCACGATGGCGCGGAACACCGCCACGTGGCCGATGTCGATGCGCGGGCGCTTGGCAGTCGCCGCTTTCAGCGCCTCGCACAGCAGGCGCAGGATCTCCAGGTCGGCGCGCGCGCCGGCCTCGCCGTAGAGCTCGGCGCCGAGCAGCAGCGGCGCGCGCGTCGCGCCCGGGACGTTCGGGCGCGTGTGCAGCACGCTGCCGCAGTAGCACAGGCGCGCGACGCCCTTGCGGTTGAGGAGGTGCGCGTCGATGCGCGCCACCTGCGGCGTGATGTCGGCGCGCACGCCCATCATGCGCCCGGAGAGCTGGTCGACCACCTTGAAGGTGCGCAGCTCGAGGTCGTGCCCGGTGCCGGTGAGCAGCGAGTCCATGTACTCGAGCAAAGGCGGCATCACCAGCTGATAATTCCTCCTGAAGAACAGATCCAGGACCTTGCGCCTGAGGCGCTCGATGCGCATCGCCTCGGCGGGCAGGATGTCCTCGATGAACTCCGGCAGCAGCCACTTCATGCGCGCAGGAAGAAGAGCAGCAGCAGCCCGAGGATCATCGACGACAGGCCGACGAAGCGGATCTGCCCGTCGCTCATCTGCGTGATTCTGCGGAAGGTGTCGCGCCAGAGGCTAGGCGCGAGGAAGGGCAGCACGCCCTCGAGGATCAGCATCAGCGCGAGCGCCATCAGAAACGTGGTGCCCATCGCTCATTTTCTCGGCGCCGTCTGCCTTCCCAGCGAGTCCCGGAAATAGCGCAGGAAGTCGGAGTTCGGCTCGAGCAGCATGATGTCGCTCCTGCCGCGGAAGGTCGAGCGGTAGGCCTCCATGCTGCGGTAGAAGGAATAGAACTCCGGGTTCTGCGAGAACGCCGCGGCGTAGATGTTGGCCGCCTTGGCGTCGCCCTCGCCGCGCACGCGCTGCGCATCGCGGTACGCCTCGGCGAGGATGATCTCGCGCTGCCGGTCGGCGTCGGCGCGGATCTTCTCGGCCTCCGCGGCGCCGGTGGCGCGCAGCTCGTTGGCGATGCGCTTGCGCTCGGCCTCCATGCGGCCGTAGACCGACTCGCTCACCTGCTGCGGCAGGTCGACGCGCTTCAGGCGCACGTCGACGATCTGCACGCCGATGCGCTTCAGGTCCTCGTCGACCTTCTCGCGCACGCGGTTCATCAGCTGTGCGCGCTCGCCGGAGACCACCTCGTGCAGCGCGCGCACGCCGAACTCGTCGCGCAGCGTGCCCGACACCGTCTGGCGGATGCGCCGCGTCGCCTCGACCTCCTCGCCGCGCACGCTGACGTAGTACTGCTGCACGTCGGCGATGCGCCACTTGACGAAGGAGTCGACCAGCACCGGGCGGTTGCCCTGGGTGAGAAAGCGCAGCGGCTCCACGTCGTCGTAGGTGAGGATGCGCATGTCGAAGTGGCGCACGTTCTGCACCAGCGGCACCTTGAAGTTGAGGCCGGGCTTGGTGACGACCTCCTTCACCTGGCCGAGCTGGAAGACGATGGCGTTCTGGCGCTGGTCGACGGTGAACAGCGTCCCCGAGACGAGCAGCGCCAGCACGATGAGGACGGCGACGACGGGGCCGAGCGCGCGCATGGCTAGCGCTCCACCCGCTCGCGATTGCGCAGCGTGTCGCGCGAGCGCGGGCCGGGGTCGCCGGCGGGCTCGGAGGGCCGCGGCGCCGCCTGCGGCTCGCCCGCCGGCGCGCCCGCCTGCTGCATGATGCGGTCGAGCGGCAGGTACAGCAGGTTCCCCTGGCCGCGGTAGTCCATCATGATCTTGCTGGTCGCGGCGAGCACCTGCTGCATGGTCTCGATGTAGATGCGCTCGCGCGTCACCGCCGGCGCCTTGGCGTACTCGGCCAGCACCTGGCGGAAGCGCGACGCGTCGCCCTCGGCGTTGGCGATGACGCGCTGGCGGTAGCCCTGCGCCTCCTCGGCGAGGCGCGAGGCGGCGCCGCGCGCGCGCGGGATGACGTCGTTGGCGTAGGCCTGGCCCTCGTTCTTCTGCCGCTCGCGGTCCTGGCTCGCCTTCACCGCGTCGTCGAAGGCCTTCTGCACCTCCTCGGGCGGCTGCGCGTTCTGCACCGTCACGGTGCTCACCAGGATGCCGGTGCCGTAGCGGTTGTGGATCTCCTGCATCAGCTTGTGCGCGCGGTTGGCGATGTCGACCTGCGTCTCGTAGAGGATGGCGTCCATGCGGCTCTTGCCGATCACCTCGCGCATCGCCGTCTCGGCGATCTGCATCGCCGACTCGTCGGGCCGGCGCACGTTGAAGACGAAGGCCTTGGCGTCGTCGACCGTGTACTGCACGGCGAACTGCAGGTCGACGATGTTCTCGTCGTCGGTGAGCATCAGCGACTCCCGCGGCACCTTGTTGCGCACGTTGTTGTTGCGGTAGCCGACCTCGATGGTGCGCACCTGCTGCAGGTTGACGATCTCGTGCGACTGGATCGGCCAGGGCAGCCGCCAGCGCAGCCCGGAGCCGGTCTCGGTGTAGAACTCGCCGAAGTGCAGCACCACGCCGCGCTGGCCCTCGACGACGATGTAGAAGCCGCTCGCCAGCCACACCGCGACGACCAGCGCGATCAGCAGCCCGGCGCCGCCGCCGAGGGCGCGGCCCGAGGGGCCGCCGCCGATGCCGGGCGGCTCGTCGCCGCCGCCGGGACGCCGGCGCCGCCGGCCGAACAGCTCGTTCAGCTTGCGGTTGAAGTTGCGCCACAGCTCGTCGAGGTCCGGCGGGCCCTGGTTGCCGCCGCCGGGGCCTTGCGGGCCGCGGGAGCCGCCGCGTCCCCAGTTGGGGTCGTTCAAGGACATTGCGTAATCAGTGAGTATGAGCCGGCTGTGCCGCCGCGCCTCTTTCCGCGGCGCGGGCCCGCGCGAGCTCGGTTATGGCGCCGCGCAGCCCTTCGAGCCCCGCGCCGGTGCGTGCGCTGACGAAGACGCGGGAAATCCTACCATATTGGTCGCGCTCGACCGCGGGCTCCAGGCGCGCGGCGTCGATCTTGTTCCAGACGAGGATGCGGGGCGCCTCGCCCGCCGGGATTTCCGCGAGGACCTGGTCTACGGAATCCATCTGCTGCTGGCGCGCCGGGGACGAGGCGTCGACCACGTGCAGCAGCAGGTCGGCGTGCACGGTTTCCTCGAGAGTGGCGCGGAACGCCGCCACCAGACCGTGCGGCAGGTCGCGGATGAAGCCGCCGGTGTCGGACACGACGACGTTCCCGGCCTCGGGAATCCACGTTCGGCGGGTGGTCGTATCGAGCGTGGCGAAGAACTGGTCGGCTTCGTAGGCCTTGGCGCGCGCGAGCGCGTTGAACAGCGTCGACTTGCCGGCGTTGGTGTAGCCGACGATCGAGACCGACAGCACGTCGCGCCGCGCGCGGCCGCGCCTTTGCACGCTTCTTTGCTTCCTGAGAGTGTGAAGTTTCGACTTCAACGTCTTCACCCGCGTGCCAATGTAGCGCCGATCGAGCTCGAGCTGCTTCTCGCCGGGGCCGCCGGTCTTGCCCAGGCCGCCGCGCTGGCGCTCGAGATGGCTCCAGCCGCGCACCAGGCGCGTCGACAGGTGCTCGAGCCGCGCCAGCTCGACCTGCAGCTTGCCCTCCGCGGTCTGCGCGCGCTGCGCGAAGATCTCCAGGATCACCTCGGTGCGGTCCATGACGCGGCGCTTCAGCTCGCGCTCGACGTTCCTTTCCTGCGCCGGCGAGAGCGCGTGGTTGAAGACGACGAAGGCCGCGTTCAGCTCCGCGGCGGCGCGGCCGATCTCGGCCACCTTGCCGGCGCCGGCGTAGAACTTGGCGTCGGGCCGCGCGCGCCGGCCGCCGATCACCCGGTGGCGGCGCACGCCGGCGCTCTGCACCAGGCGCACCATCTCCTCGACGCCTTCCTCGTAGGCGGCGTCGCCGAAGTCCAGGCAGACGATGATCGCCGCCTGCGGGTCGGCGGCGGCGTGTTCCTCTATCAAATGGCTTGCAAGGCTATTCGGCTTCCTTGTCGGGACCGAGGCTGATCGGCCGCGAAGGGACGACGGTCGAGATCGCGTGCTTGTAGACCATCTGCGTTACCGAGTTGCGCAGCAGCACCACGTACTGGTCGAAGGACTCGATCTGGCCCTGCAGCTTGATGCCGTTCACGAGATAGATCGACACCGGGACATGCTCCTTGCGCAGCGTGTTCAGGAATGGGTCTTGTAGCAACTGCCCTTTGTTGCTCATGTTCTTCTCTCTTGGGGATTTTGTCGCCATACTCTAATTGATTTTTCAAGGCTTTTCTATCTTCACCGGCGCCACGACGTCCCCGCATTGGGCCCGATGGCGCAAGGCGTGATCCATGAGTACGCATGCAAGCATGGCTTCGGCGATGGGCGTCGCCCGGATGCCCACGCAGGGGTCGTGCCTGCCGGTGGTCGCGACGGTGGTCGCCTGCCCCCGCGCGTCGATCGTGCGCCGCGGCAGGCGGATGCTGGACGTGGGCTTGAGGGCGATCGACACCGTGACCTCCTGGCCGCTCGAGATGCCGCCCAGCACGCCGCCGTTGTTGTTGGAGAGAAACCCTTGCGGCGTCATCTCGTCGCCGTGCTCGCTGCCCTTCTGCTCGATCGCGCGGAAGCCGGCGCCGATCTCCACGCCTTTGACGGCGTTGATCGACATCATCGCCGCGGCGATGTCGGCGTCCAGGCGCCCGTAGACCGGCTCGCCCCAGCCCGCGGGCACGCCGCTCGCGACCACGTTCACGCGCGCGCCGCACGAGTCGCCGCTCTCGCGCAGCTCGTCCATGAACGCTTCAAGCTTCTTCACTGCTCCCGGGTCCGCTGCAAAGAAGGGGTTCGCATTGACCGCATCCCAGGACTGGAACGGAATCTTGTGCGGCCCGAGCTGGGCGAGATAGCCGCGCACCTCGACGCCGTAGCGCTCGCGCAGCCACTTCTTGGCGATGGCGCCGGCGGCGACGCGCACCACCGTCTCGCGCGCCGAGGCGCGGCCGCCGCCGCGCGCGTCGCGCACGCCGTACTTCTGCAGGTAGGTGTAGTCGGCGTGGCCGGGCCGGAACTTCTCCGCGATCGCCGCGTAGTCCTTCGGGCGCTGGTCCTCGTTGCGGATGAGGAAGCCGATCGCCGTGCCGGTGGTGCGGCCCTCGTAGACGCCGGAGAGGACCTCCACCCTGTCCGACTCGCGCCGCTGGGTGACGTGGCGCGAGCTGCCTGGTTTTCTTCTGTCCAATTCAACCTGAATATCTTCGGCGGAAAGCGCGAGACCTGGCGGGCAGCCGTCGACCACGCCGCCGTAGGCGGGGCCGTGCGACTCGCCGAAGGAGGTGACGCAGTAGAGGAGGCCGAAGCTATTGCCCGACATGCGTCGATGATCTCATGAAAAATGCGCGCGTCTCGAAGACCCTGGCCGGCAGCGCCCTGCCGCCCGAGCGCAGCGCGCGCTTGAGCACGAAGTCGAAGAGCAGCGGGTTGTGCCGTCTGATCTCCGTCAGCACGTGCGTGGCGGATGCAGCCAGGAGTCCCATCGATTCGAGATATTGAACGGAGAAGAGCGGCATCACGCCGGGCAGCGGGTAGTCGGAGCCGTTGAGCAGCCGCGCATGCCAGCTCTCCTCCTCGAGCACGCGCTTGAGCGCCGGCCCGGCGCGGTTGATCTGCGTCATGGCCGAGATGTCGCCGAAGAGCAGCTTCGCGAAGGCCTGCTGGCCCATCATTCTCGAGAAAAGCAGGAAGCTGTCCACATAGGGCCCGTTCGGGCCCTTGTCGAGGTCGCGATCGGAGCCCAGCGAAGCGCAGTGCGCGACGACGACGCGCACGCCGGCCTCGAGCGCGCGGCGCAGCCGCAGCGGATTGCCGTAGTCGTGCGCGTCGCGGCCGAGCAGCGCCCGCTCCTCGCCGGCATGGGAGATGAGGGGCAGGTCGAGTTTCTTCATCGCTTCGAAATATTTCTGACATCTGGGCGAGGCCGGATCGATGCCCATCGCCGCGGGCAGCCACTTGACGGCGCGCGCTCCGTCGCGCTTCGCCCGCTCGAGCCGCTCGAGGGCGTCGCGCGCGTAGGGATGGATCGACGCGGCCCACTCGAAGTACTGCGGGTGCGCGCGCGCCGTGTCGCGCGCGTAGGCGTCGGGCACGTGGAAGGCGGTGTGCGCCGGGTCGGGCTCGCCGCGCTCGTCGTAGGTGCGCTCGAAGGCGAGCAGCACCAGCTTGGTGCCCGGCATGCCGTCGAGCAGGTTGTGCAGCCGCTCGACGTAGGCGCGATCGACGCTTTCGGGCGCGTCGTGCGCGCAGCCGGCGTTGAGGAAGAACAGGCGCCGCAGATACTGCCCGGGGGAGAGCAGGCTGTGCATCGCCGGGTTGACGGTGATGCCGCTCGCCGAGTCGCCGGTGCCGACGAGGTGCGCGTGCGCGTCCCAGACCCGGCTCGCGTCGATGCCGTCCCAGGCGGCCCGCACGAGCTCGTGCGCCGCGAGCCGCCGCGGCAGGCGCGCCAGGCAGGGGTTCCACAGTCCCTGCTCCGGCCAGTGCCACCAGGCGGCAGCACCGCCAAGCAGGGCAGCGCCGCCGAGGACGCCTAAGGCTTGTCTTCTACGCAGGCCAGTTCTTTATGTAGCCCTTGAGCATCTTGTTCTCGAAGTCCTGCTCTTCAAGGACCGCCTTGGCCACGTCGCGGAAGGAGATGACGCCGAGCAGCTTGCCGTCCTGCATCACCGGCAGGTAGCGCGCGCCGCTCTCGAGCATGGTGCGGCGCAGGTCGTTCACCTCCATCTCGGGCGCGGCGCACACCGGGTCGCGCACCATGAGCTCGGCGACGCGCGCGTCGCCGAGCGTGCCGCCGCGCTGCGCGAGCGCGCGTAGGATCTCGTGGAAGGTGAGCATGCCGATCATGCGGCCGCGCTCGAGCACGACCAGCGAGCCGAGGTTCTCCTTTGCCATGGTGGCCACCGCGTCGACCGCGCGCCCCGATGGCTCGATGCTCAAAAGGCGGCTACCCTTGACCCGGAGGATCTCCTTGACCTGCATGGCTTCCCCCCTCGAGAAGAACCGATGACTTCAGAATACTCCAAAAAAGCCGCCTTGGTGACCGGCGGATCGCGGGGCATCGGCAAGACGATTGCAGAACGGCTCGCCGCACGCGGGTGGCGCGTCGCCATCGCGGACATCCGGGGTCGCTCGCCGTTCTTCTTCGTGCGCTGCGGCGTGTCGCGCGAGCCCGACGTGCGCGCCGCCTTGCGCAAGGTGATCCGGCGCTTCGGCCGGCTGGACGCTCTGGTCGACAACGCCGCCATCACCGGTCCCGTCACCGGCCCGGTGGAGAAGCTCGCGCTTGCCGAGTGGAACCGGCGCATCGGCGTCAACCTGACCGGCCCGTTCCTCATGACGAAACACGCCGTGCCGCACCTGCGCAGGGCGCGCGGCGCCATCGTCAGCATCGCCTCGACGCGCGCGCTGCAGTCCGAGCCCGGCACCGAGGCCTACGCCGCGTCGAAAGGCGGCGTGGTGGCGCTCACCCACGCGCTCGCCCTGAGCCTCGGGCCGGCGGTGCGCGTGAACTGCATCAGCCCGCTATCGCTTTGGCAGTTCGGGGTCTGACCCCGAATTCGGGCAGGGCTTGGTGCAGGCGATCGGCGGTTGCCGCGTCGCGCATCCTCCCAGAAAGAGACCCAGGATCAACGCGGCATGAATGGGGTTCGCCATTTACCAGATAAGGACGGTCGCCAGCCCGAGCAGCATGCCCATGCTCACCACGTCGGTGGCGGTGGTGAGGAAGATGCTCGAGGCGGTGGCCGGGTCGAAGCCCAGGCGCTTGAGCGTCAGCGGCACCAGCGCGCCCGAAAGGCCGCTCGCCACGCACGAGCCGATCATGGCGAAGAACACCACGATCGAGAGCATGATCGGATGCGGGTTCGCCTGGCCGGTGGCGACCACGAACATGCCGATCGCCGCGGCGACGCCTACGCCAGCGCCGTTCAGGCAGCCGAGCCACGCCTCCTTCTTGATGAGCGGCTTCTCGGCGCCGGGCTTGAGCTCGCCCAGGGTCATGCCGCGCAGGGTCACGGCGAGCGCCTGGCAGCCGGTGTTGCCCGACTGGCCGGCGAGCACCGGCAGGAACAGCGCCAGGATGACGAGGCGGTCGATGGTGTCCTGGAAGAGCCCGACCACCGCGGCGGCGAGGAAGGCGGTGAGGAGGTTGAGCTGCAGCCAGCCGTGGCTCATCTTCAGGCTCTGCTTCCTGGGCGTGGCGCGGCGCTCCTCGTCGCTGACGCCGACCATGTTGCCCGCCTGCAGGGTGATCTCGATCGCCTGCGCCTCGAACATGCTCTGGCCGCGCACCAGGCCGATCAGCCGCCGGTCGTGGTCGATGACCGGGTACACCGGGTAGTGCTTGTCGAGGACGCGCTTCATCGCCTCCTCGAGCGGCGTCGAGGCCACCAGCGCGAACACCTCCTTGATCATCACCTCGTCGAGGCGCTTGTCGTGCGAGCTGAGGAGGAGATCGCGCATCGTCACCACGCCGTACAGGTGCTGCTCGGCGTCGGTGACGTAGATGTAGGTGATGAACTTGGTCTTCACCAGCTCGCGCAGCCGCTCGACCGTCTCGCCCACCGTCTGCCCGGGCGGGAAGGCGCCGACCACCGGCTCCATCATGCGGCCGACCGCGTTCGCCTCGTAGAAGGCGTTGCGCTGCCACTGGCGCGAGGTCTCCTCGGGCGCCGCGGCGAGCACGCGCTCGCGCGCCTCGTCGGGCAGCGCGCCGAGCACGTTCTGCGCGAAGCCGGGGCTCAGGCGCAGCAGCGCGGCGACGATCTCCGCGCCTTCGTGCGTGGCCAGCTTGCTCGCGGCCCCGGTCGCGGAGCGGGTCTTGATCTCGTCAGCGAGTTCTGCGGCAATGACCTCCACAGCGTCCCCCCTTGGTTCTTGTGCGATCGCAGGGGACAGTGTTCTACAGGCCGACCGATTCGGCAACCAGCCGGCGCAGCTCCTTGCGCAGCGACTCCTTCAGCTTGCCGTAAGCCGCGTCGCCGATGCGGTTCTCGATCTCGTAGGGGTCCTGCTCCAGGTCGTAGAGCTCGTCGACCCCCTCGCGCTGCACCCAGTGCACGAGCTTGGCGCGCTCGGTGCGCACCGCCTTGTAGCTCATGCCGACGATCCACGGCCACGCCGACTCGTTGAAGTACTCGACGAGGAAGGACTCCCGCCACTTGCGCGCCGTCCCCTTCATGAGCGGCACCAGCGAGCGGCCCTGGATGTGGCTCCCCGGCTTGCCGCCGCCGAGCTGCACCAGGGTCGGCGCGATGTCGAGCGCGAGCGCCATGCGCTCGATCTTCGTGCCGGGCTCGACGAGCTTCGGGTAGCGCGCGAAGAACGCGGTGCGGATCCCCTCCTCGTACGGAAAGCGCCGCTCGGCACCCAGGCCGTGCTCGCCGAAGAAGAAGCCGTTGTCGCCGAGGAAAAGGATGAAGGTGTTATCCAGAGCATTAACCCGTTCCAGAGATGAAAGGATCATTCCAACCCCCTCATCCACCGAGGCCATCATGGCGGCGCGGCTGCGGATCTCCTCCTGGCTGCCGGTGTGCAGCGCCTCGAGGAAGGCGCTGGCGCCGGGCGCGGCGCGCAGCTCGAAGAGCTCGCGCCACGCGGGCTTGTGCTTGAGCACCTGCTCGAGCGGCAGCACGTTCGGGCGCGGCGGATAGACGCAGCCCTGGTAGAGGTCCTTGTGCCGCTGCGGCAGCACGTAGCCCTGCATGGTCGAGAGGTCGATGGTGCCGTCCTGCTTCTGCTGCACGTCGGGATGCACCGCCTTGTGCGCGAGGAAGAGGGCGAACGGGTGGCGGCGCTTGCGGCCGACGAACCCGGCAGCTCTTTCATTCAAGAGATCTGTCACATGGCCGCGCAACTGGCGTTCGCCGCCCGTGCCTTTCTCGTCAACTTCCCAGAAAACCGGATCGGTGATCGTCCCCTGCCCGCGGAAGCTCACCCAGCGGTCGTAGCCGGGTCGCGGCGAGGCGTCGTTGCCCATGTGCCACTTGCCGATGTGCGCGGTCTCGTAGCCGAGGCGCTTCAGCGCCAGGTGGTAGTTCGGCAGCCGGTGGCTCATCGCGTCGCGGCCGACGTTGTCGATGATGCCGTGGCGCGAGGCGTACTGGCCGGTGAGGATCGAGGCGCGGTTGGGCGAGCACAGCGGCGTGGTGTGGAAGGCGTTGACGAAGCTCGCGCCTTCGGCGGCGAGGCGATCGATGTGCGGCGTCTTCATGTACGGATGCCCGGAGGCGCCGGTCTCGTCGAAGCGCAAGTCGTCGACCAGGATGACGATGAGGTTCGGCTTCATGACGAAAAACAGGGACAGACCACGTTTTCTTCTCTCAAAGGCAACCCCCCGCTCGCAAAGCTCGCCCCCCTGCCCCCCTTTGGGGGGTGTCAGGGGGGCGGCAAACAAACCTCTTAGTGCTTCCGATACTTCTCTATCAGTTGACGCGCATCGTTATACAGCGCCGTTGCGTCGAAGCCGCCGTGGCGCGATGCATCGGCGAGATAGCGCTCGGTCTCGGCGGCGACGGCGGCGCGGATGCGCGCGGCCTCCGCCGGCGGCAGGGCGGAGATGTCGTTGCCGGCGGCCCGCGCCGCGGCGATGCCCGGCGCCTCGATCTCCGCCCAGGTCTTGCCCGCGTACCAGGCGAGGTGGCGGCGCGAGTGCGCGTCGACGAGCCCGCGCAGCGACGCGGGCAGCGCAAGGTAGCGGCCGCGGTTCATGAGCAGCGCGTACACCGAGGTGCCCAGGCGCTGCTCGAAGGCGACGTGATGGCGCACGAGCTCGTGCAGGTCATGCTCGGCGAGCGCGGCGAAAGGCGCCAGCGCGCCGTCGAGCAGGCCCTTGGCGAGCATCGGCGCGAGATGCGCAGCCGGCGAGCCGATGGAGGTGGCGCCGACCGCGCGCAGGAAAGCGGCGCCGGCGCGGCCCTGGGCGCGGATCTTCAGGCCTTGCAGGTCCTCGAGCCGGCGCACCGGGCGCTTGAGGTGCAGCGCCGCGCCGTCGTGCGCGAAGAGCAGCAGCACGTGATAGTCGCGGTACTCCGCCTGCAGGTGCCGGTCGTAGTAGTCCTGCAGCGCGAAGGTGCCCGCCGGCGCGCCGGCGCCGAGGAACGGCAGCTCGAAGATCTCGGTGCGCGGGAAGCGCCCGGGGGTGAAGGACGGCGCGGTCAGGACGATGTCCACCTCGCCTTCGCGCAGCTGCGCCTCGAGCGAGGCGACGCTGCCGCCGAGCCCGAGCGCGGGAAAGACCGGGATGCGCATGCGCCCGCCGGAGTCCTTCTCCAGCTTCGCCGCCCAGGCCCCGGCGAGCAGCGCGTGCGCCGGCGCTTGCGGCGGCGCGAAATGGTGCATGCGCAGCGTCACTTCCTGCGCCGCGGCCGGCAGCGCCAGCGCGAGCGCCACGGCCGGGATGATGCGGAAAATGCCGGTCCTCCGAAGTGACTACGCGCACCAAGTTTACGACAACTCATGGCAGAATGCGGCCATGACGCCCCGCGCCATCGCCATCCGGCTCGCCGAGCAGCGCGACGCGCAGACGATCGCGGCGATGTCGCGCGACTTCATCGAGGCGGGCTTCGGCTGGAAGTACGACGCGGCGCGCGTGCTGCGCGCGATCCGCGACCGCGAGACGCTCGCGGTGGTGGCGTGCGAGGGCGGCAAGTCGGCGGCGGCGTGCGCCGCGCTCACCGGCTTCGCCATCATGGAGTTCGGCGAGGAGCGCGCGCACCTCGTGCTGCTCGCGGTGCGGCCCTCGCACCGGCGCCTGGGCATCGGCCAGCGCCTGCTCGAGTGGATGCTCGAGTCGGCGCGCGTGGCGGGGATCGCCAGCATCCACCTCGAGCTGCGCGCGAGCAACGACGCGGCGCGCCGCTTCTACCGCGCCATGGGCTTCTACGAGACGGTGCTGGTGCCGGGCTACTACCGCAGCGGCGAAGGCCGCAAGGAAGGCGCGCTGCGCATGCTGCGCGTGCTGCGCCAGCCCGGACCCGTGCCCTACACCTGGCGCCCGCCGCGCAGCGAAGAAGACCGCTAGGCTTTTTTTTCCTTTACGGAACGATGGCAAAGCCGAGTCGCAGCTGCGACTTGCGCTTCACGTTGTAGTCCAGGATGTCCTCGCCGTAGCCGGCGAAGAACTGCGCGTGCAGGTAGCCGCTGATCGGCCCGAGCTTCAGGTCGCGCGTGCGCCGCGACAGGTCGATGAGGATGCTGCCTTTGCCCGAGCTGCCCTGGCGCAGCACCGCGGTGGCGATCCAGAGGTTGCCCGAGTCGTAGCGCACGCGCCAGTCGACGTAGCCGCGGGTGCGGTGGATGTCGGGGTTCTCGTCCTTGTCGAGGTAGGCGTAGACCTTGGGCGTGAACTCCAGGCGCTCGTCCTCCGGCAGGGCCCAGTGCCACTCCGGGCGCACGAAGGCGATGTCGATCGAGCGCGAGCGCGGGTCGTCGCGGCCGTTCGACTCGTGCTCGAGGCCGAAGCGCGCCGCGTCGAGCCAGGTCTTGGCGTCGGCGCGCTCCCACTTCCAGAAGAGCGACGGGCGGTAGCTCGTGTCGCGGAACGCCTTGGAGCGCGACGAGAGGTCCCAGATCGAATTCTGCGTGAAGCCGAAATACAGGCCCGAGAGCCACGGCCGCTCGCGCCCGAACCCCGATTGCACGTCGAAGAGCCGGTACTTGAACGAAAGCTGGAAGCGCGCGGTGTTGCCGCCGCGCGTGCCGACCACGAAGTACATCGGGTCGTTCTCCGAGAGCGGCGGCTCCTCGCCCGAGGTGAGTGCGTGGACCGCGTCGCGCCGCCGGCTCGCGCTGACGAGCAGCGCGTTCGACGGCCGCCCGGCGAGAGAAAGCGTGACCTCGCCGGCCGCCGCCTCGGGCAGGCGCCCGTAGTAGATGCGGCGCTGGCCCGCCGCCGGGCCTTCGGCGCGCAGCGTCACGACGATCTCGGCGAGGTCGGCGCGCACGGAAAGCGCGAGCGCGTCAGGCGGCGACTCGCCCTCGGGGGCGATCACCAGCAGGTCGAAGTCCTCGCCCGTGGCGAGCCGCGTGCCGCTCGACACGATCACCCAGTCCGCCGCCGCCGCGCCGAAGGCGACGCACGCGGCGAGCGCCGCCGCGAGCCGCTTCACACGGCGCTCCGCCAGTGCTCGCCGAGGCGCTCGACCAGGAAGTCGACGAACACGCGCACCTTCGCCGAGAGGTGCTTGCGGCTCGGGTACACCGCGTAGACCGGCATCGGCGCCGGCAGATACGCCTCGAGCAGCGGCACCACGCGCCCGGCGCGCACGTAAGGCAGGAGGATCATGTCCGGCTCGAAGGCGATGCCGACGCCGCCGGCCGCCGCCTCGGCGTGCAGCTCGCCGTTGTTCGAATGCAGGCTGCCCTTCACGCGCACCGCGATCTCGCGACCGGAGCCGTCGCGAAAGCGCCAGTGGTCGCGCGGCGAGACGTACTCATAGGTGAAGCAATTGTGTGCCTCGAGGTCGGCCGGGACGTGCGGCGTGCCATGCGCCGCCAGGTAGTCGGGGGAAGCGCCGACCATGAGCCGCGTCTCGCCGAGCCGGCGCGCGGCGAGGCTCGCCGCCCCGGCGCCGCCGCCGCGCACGCCGAGGTCGAAGCCCTCCTCGACCAGGTCGACGATGCGGTCGGAGAGCGAGACGTCGAGCGCCACCCCCCGGTGGCGCGAGAGGAACTCCGCGATGAGCGGCGCGAGGTGGCGCACGCCGAGGGTGACTGCCGCGGTGATGCGGATCGTGCCGCGCGGCACCGCGGCGGCGCGCGAAGCTTCGCGCTCCGCCTCGTCCAGATAGGCGAGCAGCTTCACCGCGCGCTGGTAGAAAGCGGCGCCGCTCTCGGTCAGGCCGAGCCGCCGCG
>JBQTJF010000250.1:0-7296 GCA_052387375.1 Betaproteobacteria bacterium | reverse complement strand
CTGCCCGGGCCACATCCTCATCTACAACAAGGGCGTGCGCAGCTACCGCGAGCTGCCGCTGCGCTACGGCGAGTTCGGCTCCTGCCACCGCAACGAGCCCTCGGGGGCGCTGCACGGGCTGATGCGGGTGAGGGGCTTCGTCCAGGACGACGGCCACATCTTCTGCACCGAAGACCACATCCTCTCCGAGTGCGTGGCGTACACCGCGCTGCTGCAGAAGGTGTACCGCGCCTTCGGCTTCACCGACATCGTCTACAAGGTGGCGACCCGGCCGGCGAAGCGGATCGGCACGGATGCCAGCTGGGACAAGGCCGAGCATGCGTTGCAGGAATCGCTTCGCCGTTCTGGGGTGAGCTTCTCTATTTCAAAAGGCGAGGGAGCCTTCTACGGCCCGAAGATCGAGTATTCGCTGAAGGACGGCATCGGCCGGCTCTGGCAGTGCGGCACCATGCAGGTCGACTTCAGCATGCCCGGCCTCCTCGGCGCCGAGTACGTCGGCGAGGACAACGCGCGGCACACGCCGGTGATGCTCCACCGCGCCATCGTCGGCTCCTTCGAGCGCTTCATCGGCATCCTCATCGAGCACCACGCGGGGGCTTTTCCGCTCTGGCTCGCGCCGCAGCAGGTGGTCGTCCTCAACATCACCGAGCGGCAGGCGCAATACGCCCTCGAGGTAAGAAATAAATTAGTGAATCAAGGCTTTAGGGCCTTCGCGGATTTGCGGAACGAGAAAATTTCTTATAAGATTCGCGAACATAGCTTGCAGAAACTTCCCTACCAAATCGTGGTTGGCGACAAGGAGCTGCAAGCCGGGACAGTGGCCGTGCGCACGCGCGGCGGCGAAGACCTCGGGGCGATGAGCCTGGAAGCCTTCACCGCGCGCCTCCAGTCGGAGGCGGAAGCGCCGTAGCACGGCCAATTTTTTCAACTTATTGAGGAGCTTTTCACTCATCGCACTCGAAAGATCGCAGCGCATCAACCGGGAAATCACCGCCCCGGAGGTGCGCCTGGTGGCGGAAAACGGTGACCAGCTCGGCATCAAGTCGGTGGCAGACGCGCTCCGGCTCGCCGAGGAGCAGAACGTGGACCTGGTGGAGATCGCCCCGCTCGCGGTGCCGCCGGTCTGCAAGCTGATGGACTACGGCAAGTTCCGCTACCGCGAGCAGAAGAAGGCCCACGAGGCGAAGCTCAAGCAGAAGCAGATCCAGGTCAAGGAGATCAAGTTCCGCCCCGGCACCGACGAGGGGGACTACAAGATCAAGCTCGGCAAGCTGATCCAGTTCCTCGAGGAAGGCGACAAGGCAAAGGTGACGCTGCGCTTCCGCGGCCGCGAGATGGCGCACAAGGAGTTCGGCGAGCGCCTGCTCGACCGGGTGAAAAAGGACCTCGACGCGGTCGGCGTGGTGGAGCAGTGGCCGAAGCTCGAAGGCCGGCAGATGGTGATGGTGCTGGCGCCGAAGAAAAAGGCGCCGGCCGTGAAGGAGAAGCCGAAGAAGGTCGCGACGGCGAAGCCCGCCGCCGCGTAAGCACAAGTGATTGCCGCGGCCTTTGAAGCGTCCCCGCGTAGGCGGGACCGCCCGGCGTCATGCGAAAAGAGAGAAGGACGAAGTCATGCCTAAGATGAAGTCGAAGCGGGGCGCGGCGAAGCGCTTCCGCGTGCGCGGCAGCGGCAGCATCAAGCGCGCCGGCGCCTACAAGCGCCACATCCTCACCAAGAAGTCCACCAAGCGGAAGCGCCAGATGCGCCGCCGCAGCGGCGTGGACCAGACCAACACGGCGGCGATCCGTTCCATGCTGCCGTATTCCTCGTAGGAGCGCGCCATGCCGAGAGTAAAGAGAGGTGTAACGGCGCGCGCGCGCCACAAGAAGGTCCTCAAGCAGGCGAAGGGCTTCCGCGGCCGCAGGAAGAACGTCTTCCGCGTCGCCAAGCAGGCGGTGATGAAGGCGGGGCAGTACGCCTACCGCGACCGCCGCAACCGCAAGCGCCAGTTTCGCGCGCTGTGGATCGCGCGCATCAACGCCGCGGTGCGCGAGCTGGGCATGACCTACTCGAGCTTCATGTCGGGGCTGAAGCGCGCCCAGATCGAGATCGACCGCAAGGTGCTCGCCGACCTCGCCGTGCAGGACAAGGCCGCGTTCGCCAAGATCGCCTCGCAGGTCAAGGCCAGCCTCTCTCACTGAGGCGCAGTTGCAGGACCTCGAAGGCATCGTCTCGCGCGCGCTCGCCGCGTTCAGCGCGGCGGGCGACGCTGCGTCCCTCGAGAACGCGAAGGCGCGCTTCCTCGGCAAGTCGGGTGAGCTAGGCGCCTTTCGCCCCTCCGGGGGGACTCCTGAGGAGAGAAAGGCTTCCGGCGCGGCATTCAACGCCGCCAAGCAGAAGATCGAGGCAGCGCTGGAGGCGAGGCGGGCAGAGCTCGCCGACGCCAAGCTCGCCGCGCGCCTCGCCGAGGAAGCGCTCGACGTCACGCTCGGCGGGCGCGGGCGCGGCCGCGGCGGCATCCACCCGGTGATCCGCACCTGGCAGCGGATCGAGGAGATCTGGCACTCGCTCGGCTTCGCGGTCGCCGACGGCCCGGAGATCGAGACCGACTGGTACAACTTCACCGCGCTCAACAACCCGGAGAACCACCCGGCGCGCTCGATGCAGGACACCTTCTACGTCGACCTGAAGGACAAGGACGGCCTGCCGCTGCTGCTGCGCACGCACACCAGCCCCATGCAGGTGCGCTACGCGCGCATGCACAAGCCTCCCATCAAGGTCATCGCGCCCGGGCGAACCTACCGCGTCGACTCCGACGCCACGCATTCGCCGATGTTCCACCAGGTGGAAGGCCTGTGGATCGACGAGCACATCAGCTTCGCCGACCTCAAGGGCGTCTACACCGATTTCCTGCGCCGCTTCTTCGAGAACGACGAGCTCGAGGTGCGCTTCCGGCCGTCCTTCTTCCCGTTCACCGAGCCTTCCGCGGAGATCGACATGCGCTTCCGCCAGGGCGGCTGGCTGGAGATCTCCGGCGCCGGGCAGGTGCATCCCTCGGTGGTGCGCAACTTCGGCCTCGACCCCGAGCGCCATATCGGCTTCGCTTTCGGCTCGGGCCTCGAGCGCCTGACCATGCTGCGCTACGGCATCGACGACCTGCGCCTGTTCTTCGACGGCGACTTGCGCTTCCTGGAGCAGTTCCCGTGATCGTTCCCGAGAGCTGGCTGCGCAGCTTCTGCAATCCGAGGATCCCGGGCGAGGAGCTCGCGCAGCGCCTCACCATGGCGGGCGTCGAAGTGGAGAGCTACGCCGCCGTCGGCCCGCAGTTCTCGGGCGTGGTCGTCGCCGAGGTGCTCGCGGTCGAGCGCCATCCGAACGCCGACAAGCTCACGGTCTGCACGGTGAGCACCGGCAACGAGAAGCTGCAGGTGGTGTGTGGCGCACCCAACGTGCGCAAAGGCATGAAGGCCCCGCTTGCGAAGGTGGGAGCAAAATTGCCATCGCTGGAAATCAAAGCCGCTTCTTTGCGAGGCATTCAAAGCGAAGGCATGCTTTGCTCGGCGCGCGAGCTCGGGCTGTCGAGCGACCACTCGGGCCTGCTGGAGTTGAAATCCGATTGCCGCCTTGGGAGCGATGTGCGCGCGGCCCTCGGCCTCGACGACAAGGTCTTCACGCTCAAGCTGACGCCGAACCGCGCCGACTGCCTGTCGATCCTGGGCGTGGCGCGCGAGGTTTCTGCTTCAACAGGGACAGGGTTGAAAGTTCCGCGCATTGACCCCGTACCTGCAAAAAGCAAGGCGAGACATCCGGTAAAGATCACGCACCCCGAGGGCTGCGGCCGCTTTGCCGGGCGCGTCATCCGCAACGTCGACGCGGCGGCGCCGACCCCGGCATGGATGAAGCGGCGCCTGGAGCTCGCCGGGCAGCGCTCGATCTCGGCGCTGGTCGACGTGACCAACTACGTGATGCTCGAGCTCGGGCGGCCGCTGCACGTATACGACCTCGACAAGCTCGCCGGCGCCATCGACGTGCGCTGGGGCCGCCAGGGCGAGAAAGTGCTGCTCCTGAACGAGCAGGAGGTCGAGGTCGACCCCTCGGTGCTGTGCATCACCGACGACTCCGGCGCCATAGGCCTGGGCGGCATCATGGGCGGGGAGAGCACCAAGGCCGACGCGGCGACGCGGCACGTGTTCCTCGAGTCGGCGTTCTTCTGGCCCGGGGCGATCGCCGGGCGCGCGCGGCGCTACGGCTTCTCGAGCGACGCCTCGCACCGCTTCGAGCGCGGCGTCGACTTCGCGAACAACGTCGAGGGCATCGAGCGCGCGACGCACCTCATCCTCGAAGTCTGCGGCGGCGAGCCCGGCCCCACGCAGGACTTGATCAAAAAAATTCCCAAGAGAAAACCGGTGCGGATGCGCGTGGCGCGCGCGCAGAAGGTGATCGGCATGGCGGTCCCGGAGACGGCGATGGCCGCGGTCTTCAAGAAGCTGGATTTCCCGTTTCGGAAAGAGAAGGAGGCCTTCATCGTCTCGCCGCCGAGCTACCGCTTCGATCTGGAGATCGAGGAGGACCTGATCGAGGAGGTGGCGCGCCTCTACGGCTTCGAGCGCATCGCCGCGCACCCGCCACGCGCGCCGGCAGTCATCCTCCGGCTTCCCGAGACAAAAAGAACCCTCCACGCGCTGCGCGAGCGCCTCGCCGCCGCCGACTACCGCGAGGTGATCAACTTCAGCTTCGTCGAGCCGGCGTGGGAGCAGGACTTCGCCGGCGAGGCGAACCCGATCCGGCTCCTCAACCCGATCGCCAGCCAGCTCTCGGTGATGCGCACGACGCTGATCGCCTCGCTCGTGGCGAACATCAAGTACAACCAGGACCGGCGCGTGTCGCGCATCCGCGTCTTCGAGGTCGGACGGGTATTCCTGCGCGACGCGCTCGCCGCGGCGGGCCCGCTCGAAGTCGCCGGCGTGCGCCAGCCGACGCGCATCGCCGCCGTCGCCTACGGCCCGGCGCTTGCAGAGCAATGGGACGACTCGCTCGAGCGCCCGGTGGATTTCTTCGACGTGAAGGCCGACCTCGAGGCGCTGTGCGCGCCGCTCGCGCCGCGCTTCGAGCCGGCCGCGCACCCGGCGCTCCATCCCGGGCGGACGGCGCGCGTGCTGGTCGATGGCCGCGCCGCCGGCTGGATCGGCGAGCTGCACCCCAAATGGCTGCGCAAGTACGAGCTCGCGAAGCCGGCGATCGTGTTCGAGGTGGACGCCGAGGCGCTCCTCCCGGTGCCCATACCCACCCCCAAGGTGCCGTCCCGCTTTCCTCCGGTCGTGCGGGACATATCGCTCGAATTTGTCGCGGAAACGCCCGTCCAGGCCATTTTCGACGCCATTTCGGCCGAAAAACCCGCCATCGTGCAGGCCGTCCGCCTGTTCAGCTTTTATCGCGGTGCAGGACTGCCCGCGGGGTCAAAAAGCCTTGCTTTCCGGGTAGTTATGCAACATACTGAACGAACCCTTACGGATGCGGAGGCGGACGCTGCCCGCGATGCTCTGGTAGCGCTCCTGGGCAGGCGATTCTCCGCGAAATTAAGAACTTAGGGATTCAGGGAGCGGTCGCAATGACGTTGACGAAGGCCGAACTGGCGGATCTGCTTTTCGAGAAGGTCGGGCTGAACAAGCGCGAGGCCAAGGACATGGTCGAGGCCTTCTTCGAAGAGATCCGCGGGGCGCTTGAGCGCGGGGAGAGCGTCAAGCTGTCCGGTTTCGGCAACTTCCAGCTGCGGGACAAGCCGCAGCGCCCGGGCCGCAATCCCAAGACCGGCGAGGAGATCCCCATCAGCGCCCGCCGGGTGGTGACGTTCCATGCCAGCCAGAAGCTGAAAGCCATGGTCGAGAAGGCCCGCCATGGAGCCAAGCCGCAGGAAAGCTGAACTCCCTCCCATCCCCGCCAAGCGCTACTTCACCATCGGTGAGGTGAGCGAGCTGTGCGGGGTCAAGCCGCACGTGCTGCGCTACTGGGAGCAGGAGTTCACCCAGCTCAAGCCGGTGAAGCGCCGCGGCAACCGCCGCTACTACCAGCACCACGAGGTGCTGCTGATCCGGCGCATCCGCGAGCTGCTCTACGAGGAAGGCTTCACCATCAGCGGCGCGCGCAACCGCCTGGACAACGTGCGCCTCGACAGCGCCGCCGCCCATGAAGAGAAGTCCGAGCCGCCGGCGGCCCGCAACGGCCGCGCCCCCGGCGCGGGCGTCGACCTCGCCGCCATCAAGCGCGAGCTGCGCGCCGTGCTCGACCAGCTGCAGAGGTAGAATCGCGGCATCTCCGTGTAGCGCAGCCTGGTAGCGCACTACCTTGGGGTGGTAGGGGTCGCGAGTTCGAATCTCGCCACGGAGACCATACGAACGGCTTCCCACGCGGAAGCCGTTTTCACGTCCAGTCGACTAGACGACCGTCCGCTTTCGGCCAAAAGCAGCCGGTGAACGTGTTCTTCCTCGGCTACGCCGGCAGCGCCCAGATGCAATGTCTGGAGTTGGTGGCAAAGAAGATCGCCGTGTCCCAGTCAACGAGCGGGGACATGCCTGATTCGGGACTCGATGTCCTGAACCAGAGGCGACAGCATCGAGGTCGCTTTGGCCAAGCGATTGGTTGGATAGCTGATAGTCGGACGCAAGAGGGCCCCCCGAATGGGGCCTCTTCGTTTCCCTCTCGAGCAAGCCCGCGCGCTTTTCCGCTGGCGCTCGACAAATCGAGGTTGAGAGGGCCGTGGCAAGGATATGGCGCGGCCGTGCGAGAAGTGGTAGGCGTTGGTTATTTACCAGCCGGTGCGGCGGCTCGCGCCAGGTGACAGGCTGCCTCATCTGGCTTGGGTCTCGAAGCACCGACCTAACTAGGCGCATACACTACCTGGCTAGGACCTCATCTTGGCTGTAGACTGAGCGCGCTTCAGGTGCCTGGTCGACTCTCTGCCGACCGGGTTAAACGGGAAAGAGGTGCGGCCTCCAAAGGCCAATGCCTCTGCTGCCCCCGCAACGGTAGGGAAGTGCGGGCGCGTCACGAAGCCACTGTGGACGAGTTCCATGGGAAGGCGACGCGTCAAAACTTCCGAGCCCGGACATCGGCCTGCTGCGCAAGCGAGAGTCGCGGGGCCGCGATCCAAGCCGTTGTCGAGCTCCCACTCTCTCCATACGACCGCCGCCTGCGGGGACGCAGGCAAGGGAGAGTGTCATGTTCCGCAGCTTCTTTGCCGTCCTTCTTCTTCTGTCTTTCGCGTTCGCCCGCCCTTCGGCGGCGCAAGACGATGCCGTGGTCGTCACCGCCACGCGCAT
>JBQTJF010000249.1:0-7050 GCA_052387375.1 Betaproteobacteria bacterium | reverse complement strand
CGCGCGCGCCGCCGAGCGTCGCCGCCTCGAGCGCCGCGTGCGCCGGCAGCGCCTCGGCGTCGCGCGCCACCGCCTTGGCGAGCAGCGCCGCTGTGCGCATCTCCTGGAACATGTCCATGCGATTGTTGCTGGCTGCGCCGTCGGTGCCCAGCGCAATTTTTATGCTTGCCTTCCGCATCGCTTCCACCTGGGCAAATCCGCTCGCCAACTTCAAATTAGAGGAAGGGCAGTGCGCCACCGAGCAGCCGTGGCGGCCGAGGAGCTCGATCTCGCCGGGCTCGAGGTGCACCGCGTGCACGGCGATCAGTCCGGGCCCCAGCAGCCCGAGGCGCCGCAGCCGCTCGAGCGGCCGCACGCCGTGCTCGGCGACCGAGCGCTCGACCTCGTCGGCGGTCTCGTGCAGGTGCACGTGCACTGGCAGGTCGAGCTCGGCGGCGAGCGTGGCGATGCGCCGGAAGCTGGCGTCGTACACGGTGTCGGGCGCGTGCGGCGCGAAGCAGAAGGAGACGAGCGGCTCGTCGCGCCAGCGGTCGCGCACCGCGAGGCCGCGCGCCAGGTAGTCGGCGGCGTCGGCCGCGTAGGCGGAGGGGAACTCCAGGGCGATGATGCCCTGCGCGGAGCGCATGCGCGCCGCGAGCGCCGCTTCGAGCGCCGCCTCGGGGAAGAAATACATGTCGTTGAAGCAGGTGACGCCGCCGCGCAGCATCTCGGCGCAGGCGAGCAGCGTGCCGTCGCGCACGAACTCCGGCGCGACGTGCTTCTGCTCGGCGGGCCAGATGTGCTCCTGCAGCCAGCGCATGAGCGGCAGGTCGTCGGACATGCCGCGCATCAGGCTCATGGCGGCGTGGGTATGCGCGTTGACCAGGCCCGGGATGAGCGCGTGCCCGGGCAGGTCGAGCGTCTCGCCGGCGGGATACTTCGCGACGGCCGCGGCGGCGGGGAGGACCGCCTCGATCACGCCGCCGCGCACCGCGACGGCGTGGTCTTCGAGCACCGCGCCCGCCGGCTCGACCGGCACCACCCAGCGGGCGCGGATGAGGAGGGGTTGCGCCGCTATCTAGGCATCCCCTGTACTTCGACCACCACCCGGCGGTTGGGCGCCAGGCACTCGATGAGCGCCTTGCGCTCCTTCTGGTCGGGGCAGGCCTTCACCGGCAGCGTCTTGCCGAAGCCGAGCGTCTCGATGCCCGAGGCGTCGACGCCCTTCGACACCAGGTAGGCGCGCACCGCTTCGGCGCGCTTCTCGGAGAGCGCCTGGTTGTACTGCGGCGAGCCCAGGCGGTCGGCGTGGCCGTTGACGATGATGTACTTGACCTGGCGCAGGTCCTTCAGCCGCGCGATGACCTCGCTGTCGAGCTTGGCGCGCGCTTCCGGCGTGAGCGTCGCCTTGTTGAACTCGAAGAGCTCGGTCGAGGCGATGTTGATCGGCTTCGGCGCCGGCGGCGGCTTGGGCGCCTCGGGCTTGGCCACCGGCGCGGGCGCCGGGGCGGGAGCGGGAGCGGGCGCGGGCGCGGGACGCGCGGCAGGCGCCGGCGCGGGCGCAGGCTTCGGCGCGGGCTTCTCCGGCTCGGTGGCGCAGCCGGCGACGACGAGCGCGGCGATGGCGGCTGCCGCGGCGAGCGATTTCGCTTTCATTGTTCCTCCCCGGTTTCTTCTGGTGGCGACCGGGGCAATTTAAGCACAGCGCAAGGCCCTCGGACAAGCCGGTTTTCGAGGGAAAACCGGGGCTTGCATGATAAAATTTCGCTCGCTCCGCATGGAATCCTTCGCTAAAGAAACCCTCCCGATTTCCCTCGAGGAGGAGATGCGGCGCTCGTACCTCGATTACGCGATGAGCGTGATCGTGGGGCGCGCGCTCCCGGACGTGCGAGACGGCCTGAAGCCGGTGCACCGGCGCGTCCTCTACGCCATGCACGAGGCGAACAACGTCTGGAACCGGCCCTACGTGAAGTGCGCGCGCATCGTCGGCGAGGTGCTGGGCAAGTACCACCCGCACGGCGATACCGCCACCTACGAGGCGCTGGTGCGCATGGCGCAGGACTTCTCGATGCGCTACACGCTCATCGACGGGCAGGGCAACTTCGGCTCGGTCGACGGCGACTCGGCCGCCGCCTACCGCTACACGGAATGCCGCCTCGAGAAGCTCGCCTCCGAGCTGCTCGCCGACATCGAAAGCGAGACGGTCGACTTCGGCCCGAACTACGACGGCAAGGAGCTCGAGCCGGCAGTGCTGCCGACGCGCGCGCCCAACCTGCTGGTGAACGGCTCCTCGGGCATCGCCGTGGGCATGGCCACCAACATCCCGCCGCACAACCTCAACGAGGTGGTCGACGCCTGCCTGCACCTGCTCGCGCAGCCGCACTGCGCCGTCGAGGACCTGATCAAGCTGATGCCGGCGCCGGACTTCCCCACCGCGGGGACCGTCTACGGCCTCGCCGGCGTGCACGAGGGCTACCGCACCGGGCGCGGCCGCGTGGTGATGCGCGCGCGCACGCACTTCGAGGAGATCGGCAAGGGCGACCGCCAGGCGATCGTCGTCGACGAGCTGCCCTACCAGGTGAACAAGAAGGTGCTGCTCGAGAAGATCGCCGAGCTCGTCACCGGGAAGAGGCTCGAGGGCATCTCCGACATCCGCGACGAGTCCGACAAGTCGGGCATGCGCGCGGTGTTCGAGCTCAAGCGCGGCGAGGTCCCCGAGGTGGTGCTGAACAACCTCTACAAGATGACGCAGCTCCAGGACAGCTTCCACATGAACATGGTGGCGCTGGTCGAGGGGCAGCCGAAGCTGCTCAACCTGAAGGAGCTGGTCGAGTCGTTCATCTCGCACCGCCGCGAGGTGGTGACGCGGCGCACCGTGTTCGAGCTGCGCCAGGCGAGGCAACGAGGCCACCTGCTGGAAGGCCTGGCGGTGGCGCTGTCCAGCGTCGACGAGGTGGTGGAGCTCGTCAAGAAGGCGCCCAACCCCGCCGAGGCGAAGCGCGCGCTCATGGCCCGCAGCTGGTCTTCTCAATTCGTAACCGCTCTTGTAGGACAAACCGGGGCTGCGCAATACCGTCCGGAAGGACTCTCGGACGACTACGGCCTGAAGCCCGGGGGCTACCACCTCTCGGACGAGCAGGCGCAGGCGATCATCGACCTGCAGCTGCGCCGGCTGACGGGCCTCGAGCGGGACAAGATCCGCGACGAGTACCGCGAGGTGATCGCCGCCATCACCGACCTCCTCGACGTCCTCGCCAAGCCGGCGCGCATCGTCAAGATCATCGCCGACGAGCTGGCGCGCCTGAAGGAGGAGTTCGGCGACGAGCGCCAGAGCGAGATCGTCACCGTGGCCGAGGACATCTCCATCGAGGACCTGATCGCGCCGCAGGACATGGTGGTCACCTTCTCGCACGGCGGCTACGTCAAGGGCCAGCCCCTCGCCGACTACCGCGCGCAGCGCCGCGGCGGCCGCGGGCGCAGCGCCACGGCGATGAAGGAGGACGACTTCATCGAGCGCCTCTTCGTCGCGCACTCGCACGACTACCTGCTGTGCTTCTCCAACCGCGGGCGGCTGTACTGGCTCAAGGTCTACGAGGTGCCCGCCGGCAGCCGCGCCAGCCGCGGCAAGCCGATCGTCAACATGTTCCCGCTCGAGGAGGGCGAGAAGGTCACCGCGGTGGTGCCGGTGAAGGAGTTCGACGAGAACCACTACGTCTTCATGGCCACCGCCAAGGGCACGGTGAAGAAGACCGCGCTCGCCGAGTTCTCGCGCCCGCGCCCGAGCGGCATCATCGCCGTGGGCCTGGAGGAGGGCGACTACCTCGTCGGCGCCGCGCTCACCGACGGCAAGTACGACGTGATGATGTTCTCCTCCGACGGCAAGGCGGTGCGCTTCCAGGAGGACGACGTGCGGGCGATGGGCCGGCAGGCCACCGGCGTGCGCGGCATGCGCCTCGCCGAGGGCGCCCGCGTCGTGTGCATGCTCGCCGCCAAAGACGATTCGCGCTCGGTGCTCACCGCCACCGCCAACGGCTTCGGCAAGCGCACGCCGATGGGCGAGTACCCGCGCCACGGCCGCGGCGGCCAGGGCGTCATCGCCATCCAGACCTCCGAGCGGAACGGCGCCGTGGTCGGCGCGGTGCTGGTCGACGACCACGAGGAGGTGATGCTCATCTCCACCGGCGGCGTGCTCATCCGCACCGCCGTGGCGCAGATCCGCGAGCAGGGCCGCTCCACCCAGGGCGTCACCCTCATCGCCCTCGGCGAGGGCGAGAAGCTCGCCGGCATGGAGAGGATCGAGGAGAGGGACCTGGGCAACGGCAATGGTGGAAACGGCGGCAACGGCGACGCGCACGAAGAGCCCCCGTCCCCTGCGGAGCCGCCGCCGACCGTCCACTGATGTCCCGCATCTTCAATTTCAGCGCCGGGCCGGCGATGCTCCCGGCGGAGGTCCTTTCCCGCGCCGGCGACGAGATGCTCGACTGGCACGGCAGCGGCGCCGGCGTCATGGAGATGAGCCACCGCGGCAAGGAGTTCATGTCCATCGCCGCCGAAGCCGAGCGCGACCTGCGCGAGCTGCTCGCCATCCCCGCCGGCTACAAGGTGCTCTTCCTGCAGGGCGGCGCCACCCTGCAGTTCGCGCAGGTGCCGATGAACCTGCTGCGCGGCAGGGGCAAGGCCGACTACGTCCTCACCGGCGAGTGGTCGAAGAAGGCGGTGAAGGAGGCGAAGGCCTACTGCGACGTCGCCATCGCCGCGAGCTCCGAAGACAGGAACTTTACGTACGCGCCGAAAAAGTGGAACGTGAGGAAGGATGCGGCCTACGTCCACTACTGCTCGAACGAGACGATCGGCGGGGTCGAATATCACGAAGTACCTTCCACCGAAGTACCACTGGTGGTCGACGCGTCTTCCCACTTCCTGTCGCGCCCATTCGACGTCTCAAAGTTCGGCCTGGTCTACGCCGGCGCGCAGAAGAACGCCGGCCCCGCCGGCCTCACCTTCGTCATCGTGCGCGAGGACCTCGTCGGCCAGGCGCAGAAGGGCACGCCGACGGTGATGGACTACAAGCTGCAGGCCGACGCCGACTCGATGCTCAACACCCCGGCCACCTACGCCATGTATATCGCCGGCCTGGTGTTCAAATGGTTGAAGCAGCAGGGCGGGCTGCCCGCCATGGAGCAAAAGAATGTTGCAAAGGCGAAGCTGCTCTACGACTACCTCGACTCGAGCCAGCTCTTCAAGAACCCTGTGGCCAAGGAAGACCGCTCGCGGATGAACGTGCCCTTTGTTTTGAAAGACTCTTCATTGGATGAGTCCTTTCTCACGGGCGCGGCACAGCGCGGCATGGTGCAGCTCAAGGGCCACCGCTCGGTGGGCGGCATGCGCGCCTCGATCTACAACGCCATGCCGATCGAGGGCGTGCAGTGCCTGGTCGACTACATGCGCGACTTCGAACGCAAACATGGCTAGAACAAAGGCTGAAAACAGGGACAGACCACGTTTTTCCTCCGCGCAGCCGCGAAAAACGTGGTCTGTCCCTGATTTTCGGTTCTGCAACGAGAAGAAGCATGACTAAGAAGAAGTGCGAGATCCTGGTGATCAACGCCATCGCCCAGGTCGGCCTGAAGCGCTTCCCGCCCGAGATCTACTCGGTGGTGAAGGAGTCGAAGGACCCCTGGGCGATCCTGGTGCGCTCGCAGGACCTGCACGAGCACGAGTTCGGCCCGTCGCTGCGCGCGGTGGGGCGCGCCGGCGCGGGCGTCAACAACATCCCGGTGCCGGCGCTCTCCAAGCGCGGCATCCCGGTGTTCAACGCCCCCGGCGCGAACGCCAACGCCGTGAAGGAGCTCGTCCTCGCCGGCATGCTGATGGCGGCGCGCAACCTGCCGCTGGCGCTGCAGTTCGTTTCTACCCAGAAGAACGCTTCCGATCTCGAAAAGCGTATCGAAGCAGGCAAAAAGGACTTCGCCGGCTTCGAGCTTCCGGGGCATAGCCTGGGGGTGATCGGCCTGGGCAAGATCGGCAGCCTGGTCGCCGACGCGGCCATCCGCCTGGGCATGAACGTGCTCGGCCACGATCCGCACATCACGGTGGAGGCGGCGTGGAGCCTGCCCTCGCAGGTGCGCCGCGCCGCGTCGATCGACGAGCTGGTCAGGGCGAGCCACTTCGTCAGCCTGCACGTGCCGCTCGTGGACAAGACCCGCCACATGATCAACGCGAAGAACGTCGAGCACTTCCGCCACGGCGCCGTGCTGCTCAACTTCTCGCGCGAGGGCGTGGTCGAGGACGCGGCGGTGCTGAAGGCGCTCGCGAGCGGGCGCCTGAAGTGGTACGTGACCGACTTCCCGAGCGAGGCGCTGATCGGCCAGCCGGGGGTGATCGCGCTGCCGCACCTGGGCGCCTCGACCGGCGAGGCCGAGGACAACTCGGCGGTGATGGTGGTGGACCAGCTGCGCGACTACCTCGAGCACGGCAACCTGCAGACCGCGGTGAACTTCCCCGACGCGGCGATGCCGCGCGAGGCGCCCTACCGCCTCGCCATCGCCAACGCCAACGTGCCCGACATGCTCGGCTCGATCTCGCACTGCCTGGGCAAGCGCAGGATCAACATCCACAACATGCTGAACAAGTCCAGGGGAGAGATGGCGTACACCCTGGTCGACACCGACACGGCGGTGCCGGCGCAGGCGCTGGAGGAGCTGTCCGGCCTGAACGGCGTGCTCGCGGTACGCTACCTGCCGGTCGATGGCTGACGACCCCAACAAGAACATCCACGAGCTGCGCTCGGCAATCGACGCGCTCGACGAGGAGCTCGCGCGGCTCCTGCAGCGCCGCGCCGCCGCGGCGCAGAAGATCGGCGCCCTGAAGGGCGGCGCGCCGGCCTACCGGCCCGAGCGCGAAGCCGAAATACTGGAAAAGGTCAGTGGGGTGAAGGGTGTCCGTCCCGCCGAGCGGCTCCTGGCGGTCTTCCGCGAGATCATCTCCGCCTGCCGCGGCCTCGAGGAGGCGATCCGCGTCGCCTACCTCGGCCCCGAGGGTACCTTCAGCGAGCAGGCGGTGCGCAAGCAC
>JBQTJF010000248.1:0-12197 GCA_052387375.1 Betaproteobacteria bacterium | reverse complement strand
CTTCGCGCCCGGGCCGCGAAAGCGAGTGGTTCCGGCGTTGCTTGGGGGCGCTGAAGCAGTGCTTCCCGTCACAATGGTTCATGCTTGAGGCTGCAAGGGCGGCATACAAGCCGTCTTATGGCAAATAAAGCGCTTCAGGAGGGAATTCCCCGGAACAAGGATCCTTGCGATGGCGAGCGGCGGTGCACAGGCGCAACCCGGGCTCGATGGCGCCGATGTTACGCTGCGCACGCCTTTCAATAGCGCCGCGCTGGTGGAAACCTTGCGTACGCTCGCGCTCACGAGGCCGCGAGCCACAGTTCCTTAGATCGCAACCGGCTGTCCAAAGCTCTTCCGCCAGGCTGGGCGCAGGGTTGCCCACGGCGGCGCGCGCGCCAGCTTGTCGGGCGACACCTCGAACACCACGATCACGCCGGGCTCGCCGAACTCTTTCGCGCCGCGGTAGACGAACTCGACTCCCATCGTGGTCTCGCCGGTGCCGATCGCGCCCTCGACCAGGATCACGTTGCCGCGCGGAATGCCGCCGGCGAGGATGGCGTCCAGGCCGCTGATGCCGGTCTTGACCAGCTCGGATTCGGCCGCGGCCATCAAGCGACCTTTGCGATCGGGGTGGGGCGGCGAAGGCTGGCAGAAGGCGCGCGATCGGGCCCGGATTTCAGCAGGTCCATCGCCTCGCGGCGGCACTGGCGCGTGGCGGCGATTCTCAGGAAACACGCAAGCAGGCCGCCGGGAAGCCCAGGCCGAGGAACGCTACTTTGGCCATGGGTCCTGTCTCCGACATTTTCGAACCGGGAAGGCGTGGACATTACCCGACCGGCTGTGGAGCTTCTAATCAGCGCCTGCATCGTCGCGAACAGTTGGCTGGCTGAGGCGACTTGAACCGCCGCGCACCGCGGCGAGGGAGAGCGCGGTGCGCAGATACGCAATGCGCGGATGGTCGGCCGCAGCCGCGCGGTACACCAGCGCGACCGGTATCGGTGCGACGGCCGGGTAGATCCGGATGCGGGCCACGCTGCCCATGTGCTCGGCCTCGCGCATCGTCTCTGCAGGGACTGCGGCAATGCCCAACCCCTGCGCGACCAAGCGGACGTTCGTCACCGTGCTGGCGGATTGAACGACAGGCTCGGGCGGCACGATGCCTGCGCGCCCGAAGCTCGCTGTAATCATCTGCCGCACGAATGACGAAGGTTCCGGAAGGATCCAGGGCGCCTGCGCGAGCTCAGGCCATGTGGCACGGCGGATCGTCGCCAGACGGTGACCTGGCGGGGCGATGAGCACGAGCTCCTCTTCGTGGAATTTCTCGTAGCGCAGCCTCGGCGCGGCTTCGACCGACATCATGGCGGCGTTGTAGGTCGTCAGGAGCGCGTCGAGCTCGCCCTTGAGCAAGGCTTCGAAGAGGTGCGGGACGCGGTGCTCGTGCAGCTCGGTGAATACCGGCGGGTCGCGCGCGAGCAGGCGCGCGAGGACCGCTGGAACGATGCCAAGCGCCACGAGCGGAGGCGCACCCAGCCGAAGCACGGTCACACCGCTCTTCATTGCCGCGCGCGCCTCCTGCTGAAGGTGATCGAGCTCGGCGAGCAGCACTGCCGCGCCGCGCAGCACCACGGCACCCTGGCGCGTTGCGCGCAGCCCGCGCGCGCTGCGCTCGAAGAGCGCAAAGCCGAATGCCGCCTCCAGCTCCTTCAGCGCCTTGCTCAGCGCCGGCTGGGTGAGGTGCAACGCGCCAGCCGCCGCGCGCATGCTGCCGCTGCGCTTCAGCTCCGAGACCATGCGCAGGTGGCGGAAGCGCAGGCGGGCGAGCAGGTGATCGGCGGCGGTCATCGAGCAATAACCAGAAGTGTTCGCGCGATAAGAACATATCACTTTTCGCAATGCTTGGGATGCTCTAGCCTGCTGCCGGCGAGGAGAGGGTCGAATGACGCGGGATTCGAGCTCGATTACGGGCCGCCGGTTGCGGGAAACCGCAAAGCCGCCGTCGGCCAAGACGATGTTCGATCACCTCGCGCCGGAAACGCTTTTCTCGTTGAAGGGCAGGGTTGTCCTCATCACCGGCGGAGCCGGCGGCATAGCTTGCGGGCTCGCGCGCGCCTTTGCCGCGGCAGGCGCGCGCCTCGTCCTCGCCGACCGCAATGAAGCGGTGGGGGACCGCGCGCGAGAGCTACGCGATGCCGGAGCTGAAGCCTCGAGCCTCGTCTTCGATGTTACGGATGCGCAGGCCGTGCGCAAGGCGATCGCCGATACGCAGACTCGAGCGGGACGGCTCGATATCGTCGTCAACAACGCCGCCGTAATCGTGCGCAAGCCCTTCCTCGAGCTGACGCAGGAGGACTGGCGCCGCGTGATCGACACCGACCTCACGGCGTGCTTCACGGTGGCGCAGCAGGCCGCGCGGCTCATGGTCGCGCAGGGATCAGGCCGGATCATCAACATGAGCTCGATCATGAACCACGTATCGCGGCCCGGGCTCGTTCCCTACGTCTCTGCGAAAGGCGCGCTCGCCGCGTTCACGCGGGCGCTGGCCGCCGACCTGGCCGGCACCGGCGTGACCGTCAACGCACTCGCGCCCGGCTATACGTCGACCGAGTTCAGCATGGCGAGCAACAAGGAGTTCCACGATTTCGTGCGCGACTGGACGCCGGCGCGCCGCTGGGGCACGCCCGAGGACCTCTGCGGACCAGCGCTTCTGCTGGCGAGCGACGCAGGCGCGTACATCAACGGTCACGTGCTCTACGTCGACGGCGGCTTCCTCGCCGTGACGAAATAGCGGCTGCATCGCCGTGATAACGCACAAAGCGACGGCTCGCCAGATGAGTACCGCTGCGTCTTCCGCAGTCCCTGAGCCAAGTCCGATCCGACGCCTGCTGAACACGCGTGACTACGTCGCGGTCCGCTCTTTCGCGGTATTCATCGCGCTGTGGTATCTGCTGGCGGCGCTCGTCGGCAGGCCGCTTCAGCTGCCGACGCCCGGAAGCGTGCTCGCCGCCTTGGCAGGGCTCGCTGCGGACGGCGAGCTCTTCCAGCACGCCTTGATCAGCACTTCGCGGCTCGCGATCGCTCTCGTCCTCGCCGTATTGCTCGCCGTACCGCTCGGGTTCTTCATGGGCCTGAGTCCACGGGCCAATGCTTACCTGGATCCCGTGGTCGAGCTGCTGCGGCCCATCTCGGGCATCGCGTGGATTCCGCTGGGGCTCTTCATCTTCGGCGTCGGCACCGCGCTGCCCGTCTTCATCATGCTCTATGTCGCGTTCTTTCCGCTGCTCCTCAATACGATCGCGGGGGTGCGCAACGTCGATCGCAAGCTGGTCAACGCGGCGCGCACCATGGGCGTCAGCCGCGCCGCCATGCTGCGCCATGTCATCGTGCCGGCGGCGTTGCCGACGGTGATGGTGGGTTTCCGGCTCGCCTTCGCGGGCGCATGGGCCGCCACGATCGCGGCGGAGCTGATCGGCGCGCCGAGCGGCTTCGGCTTCGCCATCGAGTGGTATCGGCAGCTCCTGATGAGCCCGAAGGTCTTCGCCTTCATCGTGATGATCGGCATCGTCGGATACCTGTGCGACCTCGCGCTGCGCGCCCTGCAGCGACGGTTGACGCCGTGGGCGGAAGGGGTAGGCCTGGCATGACGAGCCCCGTTGCCGCCAGCGGTCGGGCCGTCGTTTGGGCAGGCGTGCGCCATGCGCTGACGGTTCCTGCGGCTCTGGTAATCGCGTGGCAGGCCTGGGCGATGACCTTGCCGCCCGATACCCGCGCGCCGTCGCCTGCCCGCGTCGCCACGAGTTTCCTCGACCTCGTGGCGAGCGGTACGCTCCCCGCGGCAACGCTGCAGAGCCTGGGCCGCGTGGTGCTCGGCTTCGGCTGTGCGCTGGCGCTCGGCGTGCTGCTCGGCATGCTGATGGGGTCGAATCGGCGGATGCGCGACATCTTCGACCCGATCGTCGAGTCCTTTCGTCCGGTCGCGCCGATGGCCCTGCTGCCGGTGGCGATCCTCTGGTTCGGCACGGGCACGGCCGCGTCGGTTTCGATCGTGGCCTACGCCGCGTTCTTTCCCTTGCTCCTGAACACGGTGCACGGCGTGAGCGGGGTGGACCGCAAGCTCGTGCTGGCTGCCATGACGATGGGGATACCGCGCCCCACGATGCTCGCCAAGGTCGTCCTGCCCGCCGCGCTTCCGGGAGTGCTTCTCGGCGCGCGCTTGGCGATGGGCGTCGCCTGGACCGCAATCATCGCCGCGGAGCTCGCCGTGGGCGCCAAGTCCGGCGAGGGCGGGACCTCCGGCGGCATCGGCCAGATGATGTTCGTCTTCTTCGCCTACAGCATCGATCTGAACGCGCTCGTGGTCTGCATGATCGTCGTCGGCGTCGTCGCGCTCCTGATCGATTTGCTGTTCCGGCTTGCGGAGCAGCGCCTTATGCCCTGGAGGACGTGAAGCCATGTCCGGCGAAACCGTCATGCCGAAAGTGCGCTTGCAGAACGTGGGGAAGCAGTTCGTCGCGCCGCGCACCGGTCAGCTGACGACCGCGGTCAGCGACGTCACGCTCCAGGTCGCCACAGGCGAATTCGTCTGCATCGTCGGACCCTCGGGTTGCGGCAAGTCCACGGTGCTGAACCTCGTCGCCGGCCTGGACACGCCGACGAGCGGGACCATCGAGGCGAACGGTGCACCGATCGCCGGACCGGGCGCCGACCGCGGCGTGATGTTCCAGGACTACGCATTGATGCCGTGGCAGTCCGCGTACGACAACATCGGTTTCGGGCTGCGCCACGGCACGCCGGGGAAGAGCTTCACGCCGGAGGAACGCGAGCGGCGCATCCGTCATTTCGTCGACCTGGTCGGCTTGAAGGGATCCGAGAAGAAGTATCCGCACCAGCTTTCGGGCGGCATGCGCCAGCGTGTCGCGCTCGCGCGGCTGCTCGCGAACGGGCCGGACATCCTGCTCATGGACGAGCCGCTCGGCGCGCTCGACGCGCAGACCCGCCTCATCCTGCAGGTCGAGCTTCTGCAGATCTGGGGCGAGACCGCGCCTACGGTCGAGCGCAAGACCGCCATCTTCATCACCCACGACATCGACGAGGCCGTTTTTCTCGGCGATCGCGTCGTGGTAATGAGCACCCAGCCGGGCCGCGTCAAGGCGATCATCCCGATCGACCTGCCGCGCCCGCGCACAGAGCTGATACGCGCCGAGACGCGCTTCACGCTGCTGGTCGAGCAGATCTGGAGCCTGATCCGCGACGAGGCGTACCGCGCGATCCACGACAAGGGTGCCCCCGCCGCACCGGCGAGGGCAGGTGCAGGCAGGTGAACAGACAGTTAACAGGAGGTGTGCAATGACGACGAAAAGCGGTTTCAGCAAGGCACGACGGAATCTCGTTCTAGGCGGCGCAGCCGGCGGCGCTTTGCTCGCCGCGCCCTACGTGTCGAGGGCGCAGGCGCGTCGCAGCGTCAAGGTTTCGATCGGGCGCATTCCCTGGGCCGCCGGGAACTCGCCGGTGACGCAATACATGATGAACAACAAGCTGCTGGGAAAGCGCGCGGCCGAGCTCGGCTACGACCTGGCGATCGACTGGCGCGACTACCCGACGGCGATGCCGATGGTCGAGGCGATGGTCGGCGAGAACATCGATATCGGCATGTGGGGCAATACGCCCATCATCCGCGGCATCGCGGCCGGGCTGCCGATCAGCCTGATGGTGGTGGGCGAGGGGCACCTGCGCTTCGTCATCGCCACGCGCAAGGGCTCGCCGATCCGCACCGCGCAGGACCTGCGCGGCAAGACGGTCGGCGCGCAGCTCGGCGGCGATCCGTACAACGCGCTCACCTCGATCCTGCGCCACGAACTGGGCAGCGCCGATGTCGCGAAGCACAACATCCGCCTCGTCAACACGCCGACGCTCGCCATGGCAGCCCAGGTGCCGACGGGCATGGACGCCTCGATCTGCATCTACCCCGCGTTCCTCGCGGCCCAGAGCACGGGCACGGTCGGGATCATGAACTCCTTCGGCTACACCGAGGATTACTACGAAGGTCCGCTCGGAAAGGGCGGCGGCATCCTGGTGCCCTCGGTCAAGAAATCGCCTTTTTACCCGGACGGGTATTACCTGCATCGGTCCTTCTGGCTGGTGCGCAACGGCTTCGCCGAGCAGCATCCGCAGGCCGTGGTCGCCTTCCTGCTCGCGCAGGAGGAAGCAGTGGCGGCGCTCAGCAAAATGGACATGGGCGCGGTGTCGCAGCTCGTCAAAGAGTACTGGAAGCTCGACGCCGAGCAGGGCGCGAAGGTAAACAAGGACGAGGTGCTGTTTATCCGCGGCTGGTCCTGGCCGACGGAGAACGACGCACGCGCCGTGCTCGAGACCTCGAAGTATCTGGTGCAAAGCAAGGTGATCGACAAGCCATTGACCTGGGCACAGGTGAAGAACGCCTTTGCGCGCACTGCGCCGCTGGTCAAGCAGGCCTACGAGCGCCTGGGATCCAAACCCCCAACCGGCGAGTTCACCCGCACCGACACCGCCGACCTGCGCGGCCTGCCGGTCTGGGAGATGAACCGCTGGGGCGAGCGAACCTGAGCGGCGCCTTATGCTGAGCGTCGGGTTCATCGGCGTCGGCGTCATGGGCGGCCCCATGGCGCTCAACGTCCTGAAGGGCGGCCACCCTCTCACGGTGTACGACCTGAGCCCAGAGGCGATCGCACGGCTGACGCAAGCCGGCGCCCGGGCTGCCGCGTCGCCGCGCGAGGTCGGCGCCGCGAGCGAGGTGGTCGTTTCGATGCTGCCCGAGCCGCAGCACGTCGAGCAGGTCATGCTCGGGCCGAACGGCGTGGCAGAAGGGCTGCGCCGCGGCGGTGTGGTCGTCGACATGAGCACGATCGACCCGATCACCTCGCAGCGCGTCGGCGCCGAGCTGAAGAAGCGCGGCATCGACATGGTCGACGCGCCGGTCGGCAAGACCTCGGAGCATGCGGCCACCGGCACGCTGACGCTGATGGTCGGCGGCGATCCCGCCGCCATCGAGCGCGTCAAGCCGGTGCTGAAGTGCATGGGCAGCGAGCTCTTCTATTGCGGCAGCCCGGGCATGGGGCACGCGATGAAGCTGACGAACAACATCCTCGCCACGACGATCATGGCGGCCAATACCGAGGCCCTCGCCATCGGCGCGAAATGCGGCTTGACCCTCGAGCTGATGATCGAGGTGATGAAGACCACCATGGCGTGGAACAACCAGCTCGGCGTGGCGATGCCGAAGAAGGCGTTCCAGGGCGACGACAGCCCGGGCTTCATGGTCAAGCTTGCCGCCAAGGACGTGCGCCTCGCCGTCGAGCTGGCGAAGAAACAGGGCTTCGACGCGCTGGTCGGCGCCGGCGCGCAGGCCACGCTCGAGCGCGCGATGCAGCTCGGTTTCGCCGAGCGCGACACCGCCGCCCTGATGCTGATCCGCGAGAACGAGCTGGGCATCAAGGTCCGGCCCGCCGCGCCGCGCTGACCCGCCCATGAGCGCTCCGAAGATTTCCTTTGCCGGCGTATGCAAGCGCTACGCCGGCAAGACAGCGGAAACGCTGGCGCTCGACTCCTTCAGCCTCGATGTGGCGCCCGCCGAGATCGTGTCCGTCGTCGGCCCCACGGGATGCGGCAAATCGACGGCGCTGAACCTGGTCGCCGGCTTCGAGCGACCATC
This sequence comes from Betaproteobacteria bacterium, assembly GCA_052387375.1. GTDB lineage: Bacteria > Pseudomonadota > Gammaproteobacteria > Burkholderiales > SG8-39 > SCGC-AG-212-J23. Next base: position 4,534 of record JBQTJF010000248.1, on the reverse strand, counting down.
GGCAGGCTGGGTGCGCGTCGATGGCCGGGCGGTCACGGAGCCGGGCTCCAACCGCGGGGTCGTCTTTCAGCAGCCGTCGCTGTTTCCCTGGCTGACCGTTCTTGCCAATGTCGTACTGGGCGTCAAGTGCCGCGGCAGCGCGCGCGAGGAGTACGAGCCGCGCGCGCTGCGTCTTCTCGAGGAAGTCGGACTCAAAGGCTTCGAGCGCCACTATCCCTACCAGCTTTCCGGCGGCATGCAGCAGCGGGTGCAGATCGCGCGCGCGCTCATCAACGAGCCCGACATCCTGCTAATGGACGAGCCGTTCGGCGCGCTCGATTACCAGACGCGCCTGCTGATGCAGAAGCTGCTGCTGCGCCTGTGGGCGCGCTTCCGGCCGACGATCCTGTTCATCACGCACGACGTCGGAGAAGCCATCTTCATTTCGGATCGGGTGATCGCCATGACGCGGCGGCCGGGGCGAGTCAAGCGCGAAGTTCATGCGCACACGCCCAAGCCCCGGGACTACGAGTTCCTAGGATCAACGGAGTTCACCAGTCTCGAGCACGAGCTCGTCCGTACCGTGCAGAGCGAGGTCGAGGATGTCGCCCTCGCGCACTGAAAGCTGCCGTCGTGGAGGGAGGCAGGCAAGATGACTGCTGCGAGCGCACTGCAGGAGCGGGCTGCGGCGCGCACTGCCGGAAGCGGCGCTTCCCCCGCGCCGCTGGAATTCAACTACGGCATACCGACCGCCGACCATGTGACGGTCTTCGTCGCGCAGGAGCTGGGCTTGTTCGCCAAGGTCGGCCTCAAGCCCAAGTTCTTCTATTACCAGTCCGGCGTGCCGCTGCTCGCGGGCCTGAGGAGCGAGAGCTTGCACGTAGTCACCGCGGGACTCGGTCTCGCGCTCGCCCTGGGGCAGGGAATTCCTCTCAAGATCCTCTTCTGGCAGACGAACAACGCCGCCAACGAAGGCCTGATCGTCGACCCGAGGTCGGAGGTGAAGTCGTACCGGGACATCGGCAAAGCGAAGAAGATCGGCGCCGCCACGGGCACGAGCGCGCACGTCGCGCTCTACCTGATGGCCCGCAAAGTGGGCATCGACTATGGGCGGCTCAACGTGGTCAATATCCCCGCGCCGCTCTTCCGCAATGCGTTTAAGAGCCATTCGATCGACGCGGGCATCGCCTGGCCGCCGTATTCGCTCAGGCTGGAGGCCGAGGGATATCCGGTGGCTAGCTTCGACGAGGAGTACACGCCGCCGGGAGGCGTCTGCCCCGGCCTGACGGCAGCTCGGCCGGCGTTCGTCGAGCAGCATCCGGAAATCGGCCTGAAGCTCGTGCAGATCGAGGCGCTGGCGCGCGAGGCGATGGCGCAGAACCCGCAGGTCGGCATCGATGCTTTCGCGAAGCGCCTGGAGCTGTCGCCGCAAGTGGCAACGAAGCTCCTCGAGCGGCGCGCCGGCGGCCGGGTGCCGGATTTCGCCGATCAAATCGATCTGGCGTCGCCTTACTCCATGACTTCGATGGAAGGCGGGCTTGCCGGCAAGCTCATGCTCGCGAGCGAGGTGCTCTACGCGACGAACGTGATTCCCAAGCCCATTCCTCTCGGCGTCATTCAGGACGCAATCGACCCCACTTACATCCGTGAGTACCTCAAGACCCCCCCGAGGATGAGGAGCGGATCGTGACGAGCTTCGATATCGCAAGGGCCGCGAACGCGGACCGGCCCGCAGAGCGCGACGGCGCGGGCGACAAGCGCCTGCCCGACATCGTCTATTCGGTAGCGGCGGTCCTGGCGCTCCTGGTGCTTTGGTATGTCGGCTCGCGCTCCGCGCTGATCAAGCCGGGCTATCTGCCGACGCCGGAGGAACTGGGCAGTACGTTCGTCGACCTGCTGAGAAACGGCTATCAGGGACAGCCGCTCGTCGAACATATCGGCATCAGCCTGGCCAGGACGCTGGTCGGTTTCGCTGTGGGCGTGGCCGTCGGCGTACCGCTCGGCCTGCTGACCGGATACAGCCGGCGCGCCGGTGCCATGGTCTCTCCGATCATGGCGTTCATTCGTCCGATTCCGCCGATCGCGTTCATACCGATGGCGGTCCTGTACTTCGGGCTGGGTGAGCTGGGCAAGGTCGTGCTCATCATGTTCGTTTCCTTCAACTATGTGCACGCGAATGCACACGCGGGCGCCGCAAATTTCCCGATCGCCTACCAGCGGGCGGCGCAGTCCCTCGGGTTGACCAGGGCACAGACCTTCTTCCGCGTGATCCTGCCCGGCGCGCTGCCGCAGATCTTCACGGGGCTGAAGGTGGCGCTCGCGCTGAGCTGGGCCGTCGTCGTCGCGGCGGAGCTGGTCGGCGCGCAGAAAGGGCTGGGGTTCATGATTTCCGACGCCGCGCTCCTGCTGCGCATTCCGGTGGTTTTCATCGGCATCGTGATCATCGGCGCGATCGGCCTGTCGATGAATCTCATCCTCAATTTCGTTGAAGCCAGGATCGTTCACTGGAAGGGGCGATAGTCATGAGATCGAGAATCGCGTTGGTCGCGCTGTTTGCGCTGTTTGCCGGTCCCGCTGCCGCACAGAAGGGTAACGCGCCGCTGGAATTCAACTACGGTTACCCCACGGCCGATCACATCAACCTGTACGTGGCCCAGGACCTGGGCCTGTTCGAGAAGGCCGGGCTCAAACCCAAGTTCTTTACCTTTACTTCGGGCGCTCCGCTCCTCGCCGCGCTCAAGAGCGAGAGCCTCGACGTGGTCACCGCGGGCCTGGGCATCGCCTTCGCGCTCGGGCAGGGGATCCCGGTCAAGATGCTGTTCTGGGTCGCCAACGATTCGACCGGCGAGGGACTGGTCGTCGATGCGAAGAGCGGCATCGCGTCGTACCAGGACATCGCCAAGGCGCAGAAGATCGGCGCCGCTTCCGGCACCTGCGCACAGGTCGCGCTGTACATGATGGCGAAGAAAGTCGGCGTCGACTTCCGCAAGCTCAACATCGTCAACATTCCCGCCCCGCTGCTGCGCAACTCGTTCTTGAGCAACTCCATCGACGCGGGCCTCGCCTGGTCGCCGTATTCCGTGATGCTGAATGCCGAAGGCTACAAGGTCGTGAGCTGGGATTCGGAGTACACGCCGCCGGGCGGCCTGTGTCCGCGCACCACCGCTGTGCGGCCGGCTTTCCTTGCGCGCCATCCCGAAATCGGCGTGAAACTACTCGAAGTGGACGCGATGGCTTCCGAGGCGATCGCCAGGAACCCGCAGCTCGCCATCGACGCGCTCGTCAAGCGCTTGTCGCTGACCCCTGCGGTCGCCAAGGGCACCATGGAGCGCATCTACCACCATCGGCCCACTTATGCCCAGATGCTCGATCCCGAGTCGCCTTATTCGATGACCTCGAAGGAGCGCGGGCTGGCGGCGCAGTACCTGCTCGCGACCCAGGTGCTCTACGAAACGAAGAGCATCCCCGCGCCCCTGCCGATGAGCGTCATCGAGGCGTCGATCGATGCCACCTCCCTGCGCGAGTACGTCGCAAGTACGCGCCGCAAGTGACGCAAGGACAGAGTATGGCCAGGCGGACGCTCAGGGACCTCTCGAAGCTCCACGCAGAGGGCTCGAAGATCACGATGCTCACCGCTTACGAGGCGAGCTTCGCGCGCGTGATGGACGCGGCCGGCGTCGAGATGCTGCTTCTGGGCGACTCGCTCGGCATGGTGGTGCAGGGCCGCGATTCGACGCTTGGCGTCACGCTGGAGCACGTCGCCTATCACCTCGAGGCCGTGGTACGAGGGACGCAGCGCGCCTTCATCGTCGCCGACTTGCCCTTCGGTACCTATCAGGAGAGTCCGCAGCAGGCGCTGCGCAGCTCGGCGCGGCTCATGGCGGCGGGCGCGCAGATGGTCAAGCTCGAGGGCGGTGCCTTGATGGCCGAGACGGTGCGCTTTCTGGCCGAGCGCGGTATCCCGGTGTGTGCGCATATCGGGCTGGTGCCGCAATCGGTGCATGCGCTGGGCGGCTTTCGCGTGCAGGGGCGCGACCCGCAGAGCGCGCGGCGCATCGTCGAGGACGCCAAGGCCCTTGCTGCGGCCGGCGCCGCCATCGTCCTCATGGAAGGCATCCCGCCATCCGTCGCCAAGGAAGTGACGGCGAGTATCAGCGTGCCGACCGTCGGCATCGGCGCGGGGCCGGAATGCTCGGGTCAGATCCTGATCATGCACGACATGCTCGGGGTGTCCGAGCGAGCGCCGAAGTTCTCGCGCAACTTCATGGAGGGGGCAGGCAGCGTCGCCGCGGCGGTGGCGAGCTACGTGAAGGCCGTCAAGGACGGCAGCTTTCCCGGCCCGGAGCACTGCTATTGATGCGCGTCGGCAACCAGACCGATCTGCTCGGCGAATGTCCGCTCTGGAACGAGGAGGAGCAGGCGCTCTATTGGGTCGACATCCGCCGGCCGGCGATTCGCCGCCTCGACCACGCCAGCGGCCGCGTCGATACCTGGACGATGCCTGACCTCGTCGGGTCGATCGCGTTTGCCGACGACGGGCGGCTCCTGGTCGCGC
>JBQTJF010000247.1:0-10114 GCA_052387375.1 Betaproteobacteria bacterium | reverse complement strand
TCGCCAGAAAACATGGTGCGCTGGCTGCGCGCGCCGCAGGAGTTCGCGCCCCTCACCGCCATGCCCAACCTCGGCCTCACCGAGCGCGACGCGCGCGACATCGCCGCCTTCCTCGCGACGCTCAAATAAACACCAGGCGCGAGGCAGGGTATTCGGACGGCGAAATGGCCGCCTTCCTGGTGATGCTCAAATAAAATCGCCCGGCATGCACCGGCTGCAGGTCGTCGATTCGCACACCGGCGGGGAGCCCACCCGGGTGGTCGTTTCGGGGTTCCCCGACCTCGGCTCCGGCACGCTTGCCGAGCGGCGCACGCGCTTCGAGCGCGAGTTCGACCGCTACCGCGCGGCGATCATCAACGAGCCGCGCGGCTCCGACGTGATCGTCGGCGCGCTGCTGGTCGAGCCGCAGGACCGGAGCTGCGCCGCGGGCGTCATCTTCTTCAACAACGTCGGCACCATCGGCATGTGCGGCCACGGCAGCATCGGCCTCGCCGTGACGCTGGCGCACCTCGGGCGCATGCAGCCCGGCGAGCACCGCATCGAGACGCCGGTCGGCGTCGTCGCCGTCGCGCTGGCCGAGAACGGCGAGGTCAGCGTCGCGAACGTGCCGAGCTGGCGCAGCCATAAGGGCGTCCGCGCGGAAGTCCCTGGCCTCGGAAGCGTGAGCGGCGACATCGCCTGGGGCGGCAACTGGTTCTATCTGGTCGATTGGGAGGGGATCGACCTGACCGTTTCCAACAGAGAGCTCCTCACAGACCAGGCGTGGCACATCCGGCAGGCGCTGAACGCGCAGGGCCATGCAGACGTCGACCACGTCGAGCTCGTCGGTCCAGCGGTCGTCCCGGGTTCGAGCGCGCGCAACTTCGTGCTCTGCCCCGGCAAGGCCTACGATCGCTCGCCCTGCGGTACCGGCACGAGCGCGAAGCTCGCCTGCCTCGCCGCCGACGGCAAGCTCGCCGAGGGCGCGCCCTGGGTGCAGGAGAGCGTGCTCGGCAGCACCTTCACCGCGTCGTACCGCTGGCTCGACCGCGCGAGGGGAAAGATTGCGCCGCGCATCACCGGCCACGCCTACATCACGGCGGAGGCGACGCTCCTCATCGACGAGCGCGACCCGTTCTGCTGGGGAATCCGATAGGACAGCGGCTCGTGGAAGCTGAACAAGTTGTCAGCAAGCGATCTCCGGCGCGCATCTTGCATGCGCGAGGGCGCAGTCTTTTACCCTCAAAGGAGATCGTATGAACATGAAGACTCTTATCGCGGCCGCGGTCGCCGCAGCCTTCGCCATGCCGCTCGCAGTGTGGGGCCAGAGCGACAAGCCAGCTTCCGGCGCACCGGCCGCCAGCTCGGGCGCCTCGGGTGCGGCGACTACCGGTTCTGCCGGCGCCGGCGCGTCGGCCTCGGGCGCCGAGCAGATGTTCAAGGCGCTGGACAAGGACAACGACGGCTCCATCTCGAAGGAGGAGGCGAAGGGCACGCCGCACGACAAGGACTTCTCCACCCTCGACAAGGACAACGACGGCAAGCTCTCGCGCGAGGAGCACGCCGCGGCACCCGAGCACGCGGGCGAGAAATCCGGCGCGACCGGCGCGGGCGCCACGGGCTCCGGCGCCTCGTCCGGGAGCGGCACCTCGGAGAGCAAAGGCTCGAAGTAGCTGGCGGCTACGGCGCCCGGCGGGGCACCACGAGGTTGCCGACGTTGACCTGCACCGGCTCGTCGTTCTGGTTGTAGGTCGTCGTCCGTACCTTGACCAGGCCCTGGTCGGGGCGCGACTTCGAGGGCCGCACCTCGAGCACCTCGGCCTCGATCCACAGCTCGTCGCCGGGGCGCACCGGGCGCGGCCAGCGGAACTCGTCGAAGCCGGCGCCGACGATGCCGCCGGCGGGCTTGAGGTCGCTCTCGACCAGGAGCTTCATGGTCATCGCCGCGGTGTGCCAGCCGCTCGCGGCGAGCCCCTTGAAGAGGCTGGCGCGCGCCGCCGCCTCGTCGAGGTGGAAGGGCTGCGGGTCGAACTCGGCGGCGAAGCTCTGCACGCGCCCGGCCTCGACGCGCAGGCGCGCGGCGCCGCGGTACTTCTGCCCCGGCGCGAAATCCTCGAAGTAGTGCACCGGCATCAGCCGCGCAGCTTCTTCGTGCGGTGCAGGCGCGCGATCTCGTCCTCGCCCAGCGGCAGGCTGGCCTTGATGCGCAGGCTCTGCTGCCACTCGCGCGCGAAGTCGTGCTGCAGGTACGCGTTGATCGCCGCGGTGATCAGCATGGCGGCGAGCGCGCCCGAGGCGGCGAGCGCCATGTCCTTGTGCGCGTCCCAGACGTCGCCCTGGGTGCCGAGGTAGGCGGCGCCCAGGTCGCCGCCGAACATCTCCGCCGCCGCCCACTCGAACAGCTCGAACATCGCCGAGGTGGCGATGGTGAAGTCGAGCGGCAGGAAGTAGCCCCAGAAGCCGCGCACGTCGGCGACGCGCAGGAAGAACTCGCGCAGCGGGTAGCCCATCAGCAGCCCGTAGAGGAAGTGCACCAGCCGGTCGAAGTGATTGCGCTCCCAGCCCATCGCCGCGTTGAGCGAGCCGCCGGTGAGGGCGCCGATCCACTCGTCGTAGGGCACCTCGGCGTACGTATAGTGCGCGCCGACCTCGTGCAGGCACAGGAAGAGGAAGATGAGCGTGTACGAGACGCGCGAGAGCAGCAGCTTGCGGTGCGAGAGCGCGATGCCGACGGCGAACGCCACCACCAGCGCGTTCTCGAGCGCCCAGTCGTCGCGGTAGCGCGGCTCGATGGCGAGCGCGACCCACAGCGCCGCGAAAAGGAGCGACAGCACGACCAGGTACTTGCGATGCGAGATCATCCTCCCTCGTTGCCGTTCTTCTTCGCCACGGCCCACAGGATAGCCGTACCGGCGGCGCCGGCAAGCAGCGAGGCGGCGAACACCCCGAGCTTGGCGGCGGCGAAGTCGCCGGCGCCGGGGAAGGCGCGGTGCGCGATGTACAGCGACATGGTGAAGCCGATGCCGGCGAGCGCCCCGGCGCCGAGGAGCTGCGTCCAGGAATAGGCCTCGGGCTTCGCCGCCAGGCCGAGCCGCGCCGCGGCCAGGGCGGCGAGGAACATGCCGAGCGGCTTGCCCACCACCAGGCCGAGGATCACGGCAAGGATAAGGTCGTGGTTTTCGACCGGGACCTTGGTGAACGACAGGCCTGCATTGGCGAGCGCGAAGAGCGGCAGCACGAGGTAGCTCGACCAGGGCTCGACGCCGCGCAGCAGCTTCGCCGCCGGCGACTCCATGCGGTCGTGGATGGCGTCGAGGCTGCGCAGCGTCGGCTCGGAAGGCCGGTGCACGCCCGGGTGCTCGCCGGCGCGGCGCAGCTCGTGCTCGATGAGGATCTCCGCCTGCGCGGCGAGCGCGCGCAGGTTGGGCGGCGGGCGCGTCGGCGTGACCACCGCGAGGATCACGCCGGCGAGCGTGGCGTGCAGGCCGGAGGCGTGCAGGCAGGCCCACAGCAGCACGCCGAGCAGCGCGTAGGGCAGGGCGCGATAGACGCCGTTGTTGTTCAGGAAAACGAGGCTGAGAACGATGGCGCCCGAGGCCGCGACATAGCTCCAGTCCAGCCCGCCCGAGTAGAACAGCGCGACGACGGCGATGGCGACGAGGTCGTCGACGATCACCGCCGCGGTGAGGAAGATGCGCAGCTCGACCGGCACGCGCCGGCCGAGAAGCGCGATGAGCGCCACGGCGAAGGCGGTGTCGGTGGTGGTCGGGATCGCCCACCCGGCCGCGAGCGAGGCCGGCGCGAGCGCGAGGTAGAGCAGCGCCGGCAGCGCCATGCCGCCCGCGGCGGCGGCGACCGGCAGCGCCGCGGCGCGGCGCGAGGCGAGGCGCCCGACGGTGAACTCGCGCTTGATCTCCAGGCCGACGACGAGGAAGAAGACGGTGAGCAGGCCGTCGTTGATCCAGTCGCGCAGGGGCAGCGAGAAGGCGCGCCCGCCTGCCGACAGCCCGAGCGGCTGCTGCCAGAACGTTTCATAAAAGGGGAAGAAGTTCACCCAGGCAATCGCCGCCAGCGTCATGGCGAGGAGCAGCAGGCCGGTGGAGGGCGCCCAGCGCGCGAAGTCGAGCATCGCCGTCTGCACCCGGTGGCCGAGCGAGCCGAGCATCGCCTCGGCGAGGGTGGTCTCGTCCCACGGCCCGTCGTAGCGGCGGCCGTTGATGAAGAAGGTGGGCGAGACGCGCGCATCGCTCTCGCGCGCGCTGTCGAGGTCCTGCTGCACCGCCGCCTCGGCGGCGCGCCAGGCCTCGGGCTGCGCCTCGCGCGGCGGCAGGCCGAGCTCGGCGGCGACCGCCGGCACGTCCCCGGGCTGCAGCGTCGGCCCGCGGCGCATCAGCGCCTCGTGCGCGCGCCAGTACTCGCCGCTCGTCTCGGCGGCGTACTCGGCGAGCTCGGCGGCGCGGCGCGCCGCCGCGCTGCCGGTCAGGGGCCGGTGGCGGAAGACGTAGCGCACGCGGCCGCCGAAGCGCTCGCGCAGCCGCGCGATCACCTCGTGGGCGGCGTGGCACGACGGGCAGCCGAAGCTGCCGTACTCGACCAGGGTGACCTCGGCGCCGACCTCGCCGAGCGCGTGCTCGGGCCGGCTATCGACCGGCGGATACAAACGCATTAATGAGGTTTCACAAACGGCAGCATCCTGGCGCGCATGTCGTCGGGGATCGGCATCGACTTGAAGCGATCGAGCGACACCATGGCCACCTTGTGGCGGGCGCGGAACTTCTCGTCCCCGCCCACCCGGCCGCGGATGTCGAACTCGATCGAGGCGCGCCCCAGCCGGGCGATCGAGAGCTCGAGCTCCAGCGTGTCGCCCAGATGGCAGGGGCGCAGGAACTCGCAGCCGGTGTTGACGATCGGAAACCAGTGCGAAAAGCGGATCAGCCGCCGGGTGGTGAATGACTTGGCCATCTGCCACAATCCTCCCATGAGAAGGCGGCCCGGGGTCTACAGCGGTTCGCAGCGCCGCAAGGCGGTGCTGCCCGAGCCGCCGCCGCCCAAGCCCGAAGCGCCCCCGCGCAAGGCCTTTCCTGCCCGGAAAATCCTGGCATTCGGCGCCGCCGCCGTCCTCCTGCTGGCCCTCGGATGGCTGATGGCGCCGGCGCCGCGCGGGCTCACGGCGCAGGACGTTTATGCGGCGATCGAGGAGGCGTTCGAGGAGCGCCGCCAGCCGACCGCCGCCGACGCCTACGAGGTGATCCGCCCCTCCGTGGTGCGGGTGCGCGGGCTGCCGCAGCCCGGCGCGGGCGAGATCGAGGGCTTCGTCGCCGACGAGAGCGTCGGCAGCGGCGTGGTGATCGTCGACGACGGCACCATCCTCACCAAACTGCACGTGGTGCACGGCGCGCAGCGCCTCTCCGTGACCTTCTTCGACGGCAGCGAGTCCGAGGCGGTCATCGTCGGCGCGCGCCCCGAGCACGACCTCGCGGTGATCCGCGCCCGCACGCTGCCCGACGACCTGCAGCCGGCGACCATGCGCTCCACCGCCGACCTCGCGCCCGGCGACAGCGTCATTGCGGTGGGCTTTCCCTTCGGCATCGGCCCCTCGGCGAGCTCGGGCGTGGTCTCGGGCCTGAAGCGCGAGTACGTGTCGCCCTCCGGCGCCAGGCTCTCCAACCTGATCCAGTTCGACGCGGCGGTGAACCCGGGCAATTCCGGCGGACCGCTCGTCACCAACGAGGGCGAGGTGATCGGCATCGTCACCGGCCTTCTCAACCCGACGGAGGCGCGCGTCTTCATCGGCATCGGCTTCGCCGTGCCGATCGAGAACGCCGCCGGCGCGGCCGGACTTTCGCCTTTCTAGCCAGGAGCCACATGGAAAACGCAACGTTGATGGAGCGCATCCTCTACGAGGTGAAGAAGACCGTGGTCGGGCAGGACCACTTCCTCGAGCGGGTGCTGGTGGCGGTGCTGGCGCAGGGCCACCTGCTGGTCGAGGGCGTGCCGGGGCTGGCGAAGACGCTCACCGTGAAGACCCTCGCCGCGACGATCCGCGGCTCGTTCCGGCGCATCCAGTTCACCCCCGACCTGGTGCCCGCCGACCTCGTCGGCACCCGCATCTACAACCAGAAGAGCGGCGATTTCTCGACCTCGCTCGGGCCGGTGTTCTGCAACCTGCTGCTCGCCGACGAGATCAACCGCGCCCCGGCGAAGGTGCAGAGCGCGCTGCTCGAGGTGATGCAGGAGCACCAGGTGACGATCGCCGGCGAGACGCACCGCGTGCCCGAGCCCTTCCTCGTCATGGCGACGCAGAACCCGATCGAGACCGAGGGCACCTACGCGCTGCCCGAGGCCCAGGTCGACCGCTTCATGATGAAGGTGCTGGTCGGCTACCCGAGCGAGGAGGAGGAGTTCGTCATCGTCGAGCGGGTCACGGGGATGGCTCACGAAACGATGCCGGTGGCGACGACCGACCAGCTTGGAGAACTGCAGAGAGAGTGCAGGAAAGTCTACGTCGAGCCGGCGCTCATCCAGTACGCGGTCAGGCTGTCGAATGCGACGCGCGAACCCGATCGCTTTGGTCTCAAGAACATGAACAAATACCTGACCTTCGGCGCCAGCCCGCGCGCCTCCATCCACGTCATCGAGGGCGCGCGCGCGCTCGCCATGCTGCGCGGGCGCGACTACGCGCTGCCGGAGGACGTGGGCGACCTGGTGCCCGATGTCTTCCGCCACCGCCTGGTGCTCTCCTACGAGGCGCTCGCCGAGGGCATCACGCCCGACCAGGTCCTGCAGCGCATCATGCAGAACGTGCGCGCGCCGGAAAAGCCGATGCAGGCGAGCGCGAATGCAGCCGCGTAACCCGGAAGCCGTGCTGCGGCGCCTCGAGTGGACGGTGATCCGCCGCCTCGACGGCCTGCTGCAGGGCGACTACCGGACGTTCTTCCGCGGCTTCGGCCTCGACTTCGCCGACCTGCGCGAGTACCAGTACGGCGACGACGTGCGCCACATCGACTGGAACGTCACCGCGCGCCTGCAGGCGCCCTACGTGCGCGAGTTCCACGAGGACCGCGAGGTCACGGCGTGGTTCCTGCTCGACCTCTCGCAGTCGGTGGCCTTCGGCTCGCACGAGAAGCGCAAGCAGGCGGTGTCGGAGGACCTCGTCGCAGTGCTGGGGCGCGTGCTGACGCGCCACGGCAACCGCGTCGGCGCGCTCTACTACGGCGACAAGGTGAGCGGCCTGATCCCGGCGCGCAACGGGCGGCGCCAGGTGCTCGCCATCCTGCAGGGCATGCAGGCGCACGCCGGCGTGAAGGGCGAGGGCGCCACCACCGACCTCGGCCAGCTGCTCGGCTTCTCCCTCAACGTCATCAAGCGCCGCTCGCTGGTCTTCGTCGTCTCCGACTTCATCAGCGCGCCGGGCTGGGCCGAGCGCCTCGGGCAGCTCTCGCAGCGCCACGAGGTGCTCGCCGTGCGCCTCTACGACCCGCTCGAGTCGGAGCTGCCCGACCTGGGGCTGCTCACCTTCCAGGACGCCGAGACCGGCGAGCAGATGCTGGTCGACACGCACGACCCGGCCTTCCGCAAGCGCTTCGCGCAGGCCGCCGAGCGGCGCGAGAAGGCGCTGCGCGCCGCCTTCCGCGACTCCGGCGTCGACGCGCTCGAGCTCTCCACCGACGAGGACCTCGTCGACGCCCTGCTGCGCTTCGCGCTGCTGCGCAAGCGCAAGGGCCGCATCAAGGCGAGCGCCGCGGTCAGCTTATGAACAGGTTTTGACAGGGGGTCGGCAAAGTAGCAAGGTAGCGCCCGATGGGCTTCCAATGGCCTGAGCTGCTGTGGCTCCTGCTGATCGTGCCGGCGCTCGTCGCCGCGTACGTGGTGCTGCTGCGCAGGCGCCGCAAGCTGGCGCTGCAGTACGCCAGCCTTTCGCTGGTAAGGGAAGCCAACGCATTGCAGAGCATCAGAAGGCACGTGCCGCCGGCGCTGCTGCTCCTCGCCCTCGCGCTGATGATCGCCGCCATCGCGCGGCCCAACGCGGTGCTGACGCTGCCCTCGCAGCACGAGACGGTGATCCTCGCCATGGACGTCTCGGGCAGCATGCGCGCCACCGACGTGCAGCCCACGCGCCTCGCCGCGGCGCAGGCGGCGGCGAAGGCCTTCGTCGCCGAGCAGCCGGAGAACGTGCGCATCGGCGTGGTCGCCTTCGCCGGCACCGCCACGGTGGCGCAGGCGCCGACGCGCAACCACGAGGACGTGGTGGCGGCGATCGACCGCTTCCAGCTGCAGCGCGCCACCGCCATCGGCAGCGCCATCGTCGTGTCGCTGGCGACGCTCTTCCCGGACGCGGGCATCGACCTCGCGGCGATGACCTACGGCAACGATTCGTCGAGAAAGAGCGTCCGGCAGCCGGGCGCGTCGTCCCTCAAGCCGGTGCCGCCGGGGTCGTACACCTCCGGGGTGATCGTGCTCCTCACCGACGGGCAGCGCACCACCGGCCCGGACTCCATCCAGGCGGCGCGCATGGCCGCCGAGCGCGGCGTGCGCGTCTACACCGTGGGCGTCGGCACGCCGCAGGGGGCGATCGTCGGCATCGAGGGCTGGCAGATGCGCGTCGGCCTGGACGAGGAGACGCTGAAGGCCATCGCCGACCTGACGCGCGGCGAGTACTTCTACGCCGGCACGGCGGTCGACCTGAGGAAGATCTACGAGTCGCTGCGCTCGCGCCTGGTGCTCGAGCGCAAGCGCACCGAGGTGACGGCGCTCTTCTGCGCCGTGGCGGCGGCGCTGGTGGTGCTCTCGGCGGCGCTCTCGCTCGCCTGGTTCAACCGCATTCTCTGAGCGAGCGCAGTCAATTCCGCCTGCTGGCGGAGCGGCGCTTCGGGCCGTTCTTCGCCGTGCAGTTCCTCGGCGCCATGAACGACAACGTCTTCAAGCAGGCGCTGGTGATCCTGCTCGCCTACCAGAGCGCGAGCTTTACGGCGATGTCCTCCGACACGCTGCAGAACCTGGCGCAGGCGCTGTTCATCCTGCCGTTCTTCCTCTTCTCCGCCACCGCCGGGCAGCTCGCCGACAAGTTCGAGAAGTCGCGCCTGATCACCATCACCGTGGCGATCGAGCTGGCGGTGATGGCGCTCGGCGCGCTCGGCTTCCTCACGCACAGCCTGGCGCTGCTGCTCGGCGCGCTCTTCCTGGGCGGCGTGCAGTCGGCCCTGTTCGGCCCGGTCAAGTACGCCATCCTGCCGCAGAACCTCGCCGAGACCGAGCTGGTCGGCGGCAACGGCCTGGTCGAGACCGGCACCTCGATCGCCATCCTCGCCGGCATGATCGTCGGCGGCTGGATGATCGCGCAGCCCGGCTGGGGCGTCGCCGGCGTGGCGATCGCCACCTGCTCGCTCTCGGCGCTCGGCCTCGCCGCCTCGCGCTTCATTCCGCTCGCGCCGCCCGCCGACCCCGGGCTGCAGATCCACTGGGACCCGCTCGCCGAGACCTGGCGCATCCTGCGCTTCACCAGCCGCAACCGCACCGTCTTCCTCTCGGTGCTCGGCATCTCGTGGTTCTGGTTCTACGGCGCGCTGCTGGTCACCCAGTTCCCGAATCTTGCGCGAATCGTCCTTTCACAAGGACCGACTTATGTGACCCTGCTCCTCGTGGTGTTCTCCGTCGGCATCGGGCTGGGCTCGCTCCTCTGCGAGCGGCTCTCGGGCCACAAGGTCGAGCTCGGCCTCGTCCCCTTCGGTTCCATCGGCCTGACGATCTTCGGGCTCGATCTCGGCTTCGCCGCGCCGCAAGGCGGCTGGCGGCTGCTGGCGGACCTGGCGCTGCTCGGCGTCTTCGGCGGCTTCTACATCGTGCCGCTCTACGCGCTGGTGCAGTCGCGCAGCGAGAAGAGCCACCGCTCGCGCGTCATCGCCGGCAACAACGTGCTGAACGCGATCTTCATCGTCGCCGCGGCGCTCCTCGCCATCGCCCTGCTTGGCGCCGGGCTCAGTATCCCGCAGCTCTTCCTGGTCGCGGCGCTGATGAACGCCGCGGTCGCCGCCTACATCTACACGCTGGTGCCGGAGTTCCTGATGCGCTTCATGGTGTGGATGCTGATCCACTCGGTGTACCGCCTGAAGAAGCTCAACCTCGAGCGCATCCCCGA
>JBQTJF010000246.1:0-3855 GCA_052387375.1 Betaproteobacteria bacterium | reverse complement strand
TCGAGCCGCGCCACCAGCGGCTCGGCGTGCGCGAGGAAGGCCGGCAGCTCGCGCGGCGCCACCGGATGCGCCGCCGGCATGGCGATGGAGAAGGGGTTGCGCGCCTGGCCGGCGATGCGGAACTCGTAGTGCAGGTGCGGCCCGGTGGCCCAGCCGGTCTGCCCGACCGCGCCGATCGTATCGTTCTGCGCCACGCGCATGCCGCGCTGCACGGCGATGCGGCTGAGGTGCGCGTAGACCGTGCTGTACTGCCCCTGGTGGCGCAGGATCACGACCTTCCCGTATCCCCCCTTGAGCCCGGCGAACTCCACCACGCCGTCGCCCACGGCGCGCACCCGCGTGCCGGTCGGCGCCGCGTAATCGATGCCGTCGTGGGCGCGCCAGGTGCGGAACAGGGGGTGCAGGCGCCTGCCGAAGCCCGAGGTGACGCGCGAGAACTCCAGCGGCGAGCGCAGGAACGCCTTGCGCATGTTCTTGCCGTCCGGCGCGTAGTAGCTCGAGCCGTAGTGCACCGCGCGATAGGTGCGGCCCTGGTTGACGAACTCGGCCGCCAGCACACGCCCGGCGCGCACCGGGCGGCCGAGCAGCGTGTGCATCTCGTAGACCACGGTGAAACGGTCGTCCTTGCGCAGGTCGCGGTGGAAGTCGACGTCGCCGCTGAAGATGTCGGCGAGCTGCATCGCCACGCTGTCCGGGATGCCGGCGGCGTCCGCCGCGGCGAACAGCGAGCTGCGGATGACGCTCGATTTCATCGCCAGGTGCGTCTCGAAGGCGGCGCGGCGCTCGGCGGCGCGCCCGTCGGGGGCGATCTCGATCAGCGAGTCGCGCCCGTTCAGGAAGCTGAGGGACATCGGCATGCCCTCGGCGCTGACCACGGCGCTCACGTGCGTGCCCGGCCGCAGCTGGCGCAGCGCCGCCAGCTTGATCAACCGGCCGGCGTGCGGCTCGGCGATGCCCAGGCGGCCGAGGAAGCCGGCGAGGGTGTCGCCGCGCTGGAACTGCTCCTCGCGGATGTACGAGGCGGGGGAGGGAACGAGCGCGTCGTCGGTGTCGATCGGCAGCGCTTCCACGATCTGCGTGCGCTGCGGCGGCTGGGCCTCGGAGGAGGGCGCGATGGTCGCGAACGCCGCGACCGCGCCGGAGATGGCGAGAAGAGCGACTGCCGCGCTCCGCCCCGCAGTTCGTCCGACGGTCCCGAAGACCCGCATGGATCGGCTAGAATCCCTTTGTTATTCAGAAGCCTGCGCAGTCTAGCAAAGATGGCGTGGGGCGCAAACCGCATATGTCCGCCACTGAGCAGGCCATTCAGACCATCCGTCGGGGGGCCGACGAGCTGATCGTCGAGGACGAGCTGGCGAAGAAGCTCGCCAGCGGCCGCAAGCTACGCGTCAAGCTCGGCCTCGACCCGACGGCGCCCGACCTGCACCTCGGCCACACCGTCGTCATCAACAAGCTGCGCGACTTCCAGGAGCTCGGCCACCAGGTGCAGTTCCTGATCGGCGACTTCACCGGCATGATCGGCGACCCGACCGGCAGGAACCAGACGCGTCCTCCCTTGACGAGAGACGAAATCCTGCAGAACGCGAAGACCTATCAGGACCAGGTGTTCAAGATCCTCGACCGCGAACGCACGCAGGTCCTGTTCAACTCGGCGTGGTCCGACAAGCTCGGCGCCGAAGGCATGATCCGCCTCGCGGCGCGCTACACCGTCGCGCGGCTGCTCGAGCGGGACGATTTCAACAAGAGATACAGGAATGGTGAACCCATTTCGGTTCACGAGCTGCTCTATCCGCTGATGCAGGGCTACGACTCGGTGGCGATGCAGGCCGACGTCGAGCTCGGCGGCACCGACCAGAAGTTCAACCTGCTGGTGGGCCGCGAGCTGCAGAAGCAGTGCGGGCAGGAGCCGCAGTGCATCCTTACCATGCCGCTGCTGGAAGGGCTGGACGGCCGGGAGAAGATGTCCAAGTCGCTCGGCAACACCGTCGGCATCAACGAGCCGCCGCGCGAGATGTTCGGCAAGCTGATGTCGATCTCCGACCCGCTGATGTGGCGCTACATCGAGCTGCTGTCTTTTGCCTCTTACTCGACGATCGAGAAATGGAAGAAGGAGGTCGCGGGCGGGCGCAATCCGCGCGAGGTCAAGGTGCTGTTCGCGAAGGAGATCGTCGAGCGCTTCCACTCGCGCGAGGCGGCGGCGCGCGCGGAGGAGGACTTCGAGGCGCGCCACCGGCACGGCCAGCTGCCCGAAGACATGGCCGAATTCCAGGTGGCCGGGGGGGCGAGCGGCGTAACCGTCACGCAGACGATCAAGCAGGCGGGCTTCGCGCCGAGCGTCTCGGAGGCGCAGCGCCTCGTCGATCAGGGCGGCGTGAAGATCGACGGCGAGCGGATCTCCGACAAGTCGCTGCGCTTCAGCGCCGGCCAGTCGTTCGTCCTGCAGGTCGGCAAGCGCAAGGCGGCGAAGATCCGCATCTCGTGAGCGCGCCCTGCTACGAGGTGTACGCCGTCAAGTACGCGCACCACGAGCGCCGCGCGCGCGAGAACTTCATCGGCGGCGATCCCCACGACGGGCCGATGCCGCTCGATTACTTCGTCTGGCTGATTCGCGGCGAAGGGCGCGAGATCGTCGTCGATACCGGCTTCTCGGCGGCGATGGCCGCAAAGCGCGGGCGGCAGCACCTGAGATGTCCGACCGAGGGCTTGAGGCTGCTGGGCGTGGATGCCGGAAGGGTGAAGGACCTTGTCATCACTCATCTGCACTACGACCACGTCGGCAACTTCGAGCTCTTCCCGGCGGCGACGCTGCATCTGCAGGAGCTCGAAATGCGCTACGCCACCGGGCCGTACATGTGCCACGAGTGCTTCCGCGGCGCCTTCGAGGTCGAGGACGTGGCCGGCATGGTGCGCCGCGTGTACGAGAACCGGGTGCGCTTCCACGCCGGCGACGCCGCGCTCTGCCCGGGCGTGTCGCTGCACCTCATCGGCGGCCACACCATGGGCCTGCAGGTGGTGCGCGTGGCGACGCGCCGCGGCTGGGTGGTGCTCGCCTCCGACGCGAGCCACTTCTACGCCAACATGGAGCAGGCGCGGCCGTTCCCGATCGTCTGGTCGGTGGCCGACATGGTCGAGGGCTACGCCAGGCTGCGCGCGCTCGCGCAGTCGCCCGGGCACATCATCCCGGGCCACGACCCGCTGGTCTTTGAAAAATACGGCCCTCCGAGAGAAGAGCTGCAAGGCATAGTCGTCAGGCTGGACTGACGCGCCCCAGCCCCGCGAGCGCCCCATCGGTGTGCACGATCTTCATTGACACTCCCCCACGGGCCCTCCTAACATCCTGACTCCTCAGGAGGAGGGGTCCCTATGAAAAGAGCATTGTCGCTTACCGCGTTCGCCGCGGCGGCGCTGATCGCCTTCCCGGCCGCCGCGCAGACCAAGAACCTCAAGATGCAGTCGACCTGGCCCGCGAGCCTGACGCTGCAGGACAACTTCAGGTACTTCGCCGAGCGGGTCGACAAGCTGACCAGCGGCACGCTCAAGATAGAGGCGCTCGCCGCCGGGCAGATCGTGCCGGCGTTCGAGATCCTCGATGCCACGCACAAGAAAGTGATCGACGGCGGCCACGGCGTCGCCTACTACTGGGTGGGCAAGAACAAGGCGGCGACGCTCTTCTCGGCGACGCCCGCCGGCCCCTTCGGCATGGATCACTTCGACTTCCTCGGCTGGCTGTACGAGGGCGGCGGCGACGAGCTCTATCAGGAGTTCTACCGCGACGTGCTGAAGCTCAACGTCATCGGCTGGCCGATCGGCGGCTCGAGCCCGCAGGCGCTCGGCTGGTTCAAGCGGCCGATCAAG
>JBQTJF010000245.1:0-7295 GCA_052387375.1 Betaproteobacteria bacterium | reverse complement strand
GATTTTCACGCCTGGATAGTCCCTGCGGAAACGCGCGATGGTCTCCAGGCCATCGCTTTCCGGCATGAAGATGTCGGTGATGAGCACCTGCGCCGGGCGGCTGCGCTGCGCGGCGAGCGCGCGGGCTCCGTCTGCCGCCGTCTCTACTTCGTACCCTTCGCGCTCGAGCAGCAGGCGCAAGGCCTCGCGTGTGTCGGCGTCGTCGTCCGCGATCAGCAGTCGCATACGACGATGCTAGCGCAGCGTCATTGCGCAGGATGCGCCGGCTGTAGGGCAAATCGCGACAGGCGCCGCCTGCTTGCGCTGCGCGCGGCGCCCGCCGAACATTGGCGCGTGCTACCTACCGAGCCCATCGGCAGCATTCCGCGCCCGCCCGAACTCATCCGGAAGGTTCAGGAGCGCGGCGAGCCCGACGCGAGCCTGGAGCCGCTCTATAGCCAGGCGATCGCAGAGACGCTCAGGGGTTTCGAGGACACGGGCTCGCCGGTCGTCACGGACGGCGAGCAGCGCAAGTACCACAACTTCTGGACGTACAGCGTGCACGGCCTGCCGAATACCGCGCCCGACGGGTTCAAGATCCCCTTCGCCGCCGGCCATACCCGGCGCATGCCGCGCCTGACGAGCGGTCCGTTCCGCTACAAGCGTTACGCCGACGCCTTCCTTCAGGAGGCGATGGCCTGCACGCGCCTGCCCGTGAAGCAGGCGATCATTTCGCCCTCAGCGTTGAGCCTGATGTATCCCCGCGACGGCGTGCCCGGATACTCGCGCGATGCCTTCATCGAGGATCTCATCCTCGAGCACGAGACCGAGATCCGCCGCTGCCTGCAGCAGGGCGCGCACAGCGTGCAGGTCGACTTCACCGAGGGCCGCCTCGCCATGAAGATCGATCCTTCGGGCGAGCTGCTCGCGAGCTTCATCGAGCTCAACAACCTCGCGCTCGGCCGCTTCTCGAAGGAGGAGCGGCTGCGGATCGGCATCCACACCTGCCCGGGCGGGGATCGCGACTCCACGCACAGCGCCGACGTCGACTACGCCTCGCTCCTGCCCGGCCTGTTCGAGCTCAAGGCCGGCAACTTTTTCGTTTCCCTGGCCATCGAGCAGGACCGGCCGCGCGTCCTGGAGATGATCCGCAGGCATCTCAAGCCCGATCAGCGCGTGTTCGTCGGCGTGATCGCGACCATCGACCCGAGAATCGAGACGGCGGAGGAGGTGCGCGACCGCGTGCTCGAGGCGGCGAGGTATGTTCCAGTGGAGCAGCTCGGCACCACCGACGACTGCGGCTTCGCGCCGTTCAGCGACGACCTCTCGACCACGCGCGAGAAGGCCTTCGCCAAGATCCGCGCCAGGATCGAAGGCACGGCGATGGCGTCGGAGGCCCTTGGGGTGAGCTGATGCCGCAGGGCGCGAACGAGGACGAGCAACTGCGCGCGGTGGCGCTGCAGAACATGCAGAGCATTCTCGCCGCGCGGCAGCGCGCGGAAGACCGGCTCGCGGAATCGCTCGCCCTCATGCGCGCGACGCTCGAGGCGAGCACCGACGGCATCCTGGCCGTGGACGGCGCAGGGCGGATCACCCACTTCAACGAGAACTATGCCGCGCTGTGGGGGCTCGACCGCGCGGTCATGCTCGGTGAGCTTCATCTCGACGTGGCGCGCCGTGTGGCCCACAAAGTCCGGGGCGGGGACCGATTTCTCGCCCGGCTGGAGGAAATCTATTCCACTTCCCCAGGCGAAACGCACGATGTGCTCGAGCTTGCCGACGGCGGAGTAATCGAGCGGTTTTCGCGGGTGCAGGTGCTCGAAGGCCGGGCCGTCGGGCGGGTCTGGACGTTCCGCGACGTGACCGAGCAGCGGCGCGCCCAGGAATCGCTCGCGCAGCTCTACGAAAGCGAGCGCGCCGCACGCGCGCACGCCGAGCGCATGGGCGCCGTCAAGGACGAATTCCTGGCGATGCTCTCGCCCGAGCTGCGCACGCCGGTGCGCGCCCTTCTCGGCTGGACGCACGTCCTGCGCCGGCAGAGCGTCGGCGAGGCCGATCTGCATAACGCCCTGGACGTCATCGAGCGCAACGCCCGCGTCCAGACCCGGCTCATCGATGACCTGCTCGACATGAGCCGCATCACCTCGGGGAAGCTGCGCCTCGACGTACGGCCGGTGGACGCGGCGAGCTGCGTCGAGGCTGCGCTCGAAACGCTGCGGCCCGCGGCGGAGGCGAAGGGCGTGCGGGTCGAGAAGGTGCTCGATTCCGCCGCCGCGCCGGTGTCGGGCGACCCCCAGCGCCTGCAACAGGTGATGTGGAACCTGCTCTCCAACGCCATCAAGTTCACGCCGAAGGGCGGCAAGGTGCAGGTCCTTCTCGAGCGCGTGAACTCGCACATCGAGATCAGCGTGGCGGACACGGGCGCAGGCATCAAGGCGGAGTTCATCGACCACGTTTTCGAGCGCTTCCGCCAGGCGGACGCGTCGACCACGCGCGCCCATGGGGGGCTCGGCCTCGGGCTGTCGATCGTGAAATCGCTGGTCGAGCTGCACGGCGGAACAGTTTCCGCGCAGAGCCGCGGCGAGGGCCTCGGCGCCACGTTCACGGTGCGGCTGCCGCTCATCGTCGTGCACCACCCGACGGGCGAGCGCATCCATCCGGCGTCCAGCGCTTCGGCTGCGCCGTTCGTGCCCGCCGATCTGTCAGGCATCTCGGTGCTCATCGTCGACGACCAGCCCGACGCGCGCGAGACGCTCGCCCGGGTCCTTGCAGAATGCGGCGCGAACGTGATGCACACCGCATCGGCCAGCGACGCCCTGCGCCTCATCGAAGAGCATCGCCCCCATGTCCTCGTCACGGACATCGGCATGCCGGGAATGGACGGCTACGAGCTGCTGCGCAGGGTGCGCGCCCTGCCTGCGGCGCGCGGCGGCGCATTACCCGCCGTCGCGCTCACGGCATTCGCGCGAAGCGAAGATCGCACCCGGGCATTGCGTGCCGGGTTTCGCGCTCACATCGCTAAGCCCGTCGACGCGTCCGAGCTGGTCGCTACGCTGGTCAGCGTCACCGGCCGGCTCGACAGATAGCACGTCAGCGCTGCTTGACCCAGGCGAAGAGCTCGCCGCCCAGGCGGTGCTGCTCGGCGATGGCGCGCGCCAGCGTGGAGGGCAGCCGATAGGCGCGCATTGCCGGTAAAGAGGTGACGCGCCGTCCGGCGCAACGCATGTCATATGCGCTTAATGGGCGGAGGATCGGCGATTCAGGGCATCCCTGAGGCGCCACAAGTGCCGGTTTAGCTCGGCATCCGGCGCGGTTGCGCGACGGCATGCATAGGCGCGGGACATCGCGCCAAGGGCGAGCGTCGCGGTCGCGGCGCTCGGCGCGTGGCGCGCAATGAAGCCGAGGAGCCGCGTCGCCCGGTCATACTCGGCGGCCGGCGCCTGCAGCAGCGCTTCCGCCTCGGTCAGACGCTGCAGCAGCTCGGCGCGGCCGACGTGGGGCGGGAATGTTCATCGGCATATCGCCATGCTACCGCGGTGGCACGCTTCAGATTTGTAGCGCAGCCAGCGTACCGCGACAGTGCGAAGCCACGCGACCAGCGACGCGCGAGCGCCTCGCCTTATCCCGAGGCGCCGCGCCGAAGCGTCGGCCGGACGATAGCTTCAGGCCGCGGCCGGCTTCTCGGCGTCGAGCCGGCGCGCCATGCTGGCGCTGACGGTGCTGGCGCCGCGGGACCCGCGCAGCGTCCCCCGTTGCGGATCACCGAAACGCCCGAGTCCGCTTACGCGCAACTGGCGGCGCCGGCGAGTCCCTTCGTGAAGCCGGTCGGCACGGCGCTCGCCGTCGTGGTCTTCACCATCCCGCTTCTCGTGTACCGCGAGAACATGCGCGAGCGGCTCGTGGCGTTGATCGGCACAAGGCGCATTCCGGTCACCACGCAGGCGCTCGGGGGGGCCTCCTACCGCGTAAGCCGCTATCTCTTCGCGCAGCTCCTGATAAACGCCGCCTTCGGCGTGCCGAACGCCGTGCTCTGGGGACTGCTCGCGGCGCTGCTTCGCTTCATTCCCTACGCGGGGGTGTGGATCGCCGTCGCGATGCCCGCGCTGCTCGCCTTCGCCATTTCGGAAGGCTGGTGGATGATCGCCTGGACGCTCGGCGTATTCCTCGCTCTCGAGCTGGCGCTCGTGAACTTCGTCGAGCCGCGGGTGTATGGGCGCAGCTCCGGCCTCTCGCCGGTCGCCATCATCGCTGCCGCGCTCTTCTGGACTTGGCTCTGGGGGCCGATCGGGCTGCGCAGGGTCGACGCCGAGCAGCATATCGAGGTAGCCGAGCCCGGGCACGTGGCGCCCGATCACCGGCATCCCGGCGCTGGCGCTGGCCGGCGGCGCTCTCTGCGCGCGATTCGGCCGACGACCTCGCGGCCGGCATGCTCGCCGCGCTCGCGCCGGCCGACCTCGCCCTCCAGCTCATGCCCCATTCAACGCTTCCGGCCGAGGCGATCCAGAACATCCGGCAGGGCGGCTGCACCGTGGTCCTCGTGTCGGCGGTTCCGCCGCATGCCGCACGCGAGGCGGCGCAGCTCTGCAAGCGGCTGAAGATGAGCCTGCCGGAGCTCAAGGTGATCGCCGCCACGTGGCACGGCGACGCCGAAATCGAGAAGACGGCCGCCGGACTGCGCGCGGCGGGCGTCGATGAGGTCGTTACGAGACTGCGTCGAGCGCCTTCGCCAGTACGCCAGGTTGAGCGTTCCGCGGTAAAGCAGCGGCAGAGCCGGTAGGCGCATCCATGCGACTTTCGCTGCCGGCGGAGGTCCAAGGCATTGCAACACCCCACCACTACGAGGAACAGTCATGGAACGCAAGCCCGACGAGCAGAACCCCGACGTGAAAACGCCGGGTCAGGAAGAGCCGGACATGAAGGAGCCGCAGGCGAAGCAAGGCGGCGAAGACGTCGAGAAAGGCCCCGGACCCGAGCGCGACGACGAGGCGAAACCCGAGAAGCCGGAGCAGGAAGAAGACCAGGCGTAATAAGCGCCGCGGCCCGGGCGCTTGTCCGGGCCGTTTCGGTTCAGAACAAGGCGCCACTCGCTGCCGGGCAGTCAGGTTGTGTCTCCGGCGCACGGCCGGAGGCAGCGGCTCCTCGCGGCGCCGCCACTTCTCTTTGCCGATCGTTTCCAACGCCTTGCCGCTGATGCGCGCGGCATAGGTTTTGCCGCCCTTGTAGAGCAGCTCCCCCGCTTGCCAGGCCTCAGTAGCCGATCGACAAGCCGTCGTAGCGCCGGTCGTGCCGTGTCTTCATCGCCGGCGTCGTCGCGCCGCGTGCGCCGGCTCGCCGTACGGATCAGGTCCGAACGCCCTGGCTGGCATGCAGGATCATGCAGGCCGGCGCATGGTGCTCGCTCGATGAGATCGATGAACGGGCAGTTTCGCGCCTTCTCCCTTGGATCCGCCGCGGCGCTCGGCTCGCCCTGGATGTTCGCGGCGAACATCTTTCTGATACTCGTCTGGCTTGGCGTGGGGCCGTTCTTCGACTTCTCGGATACCTGGCAGCTCTGGGTGAATACGGCGACGACGGTCATCACCTACCTTGCGGTGTTCGTCATCCAGAACACCCAGAACCGCGATGCCGTGGCGATGCATCTCAAGCTGGACGAGCTGATCAGCACCCTCGAGGGGGCGCGTAACCGCCTCGTCGATCTCCAGAACCTATCCGACGAGGAGCTGGAGGCGCTGCAGAAGGAGTTCCACCGGTTGCACAACCGCCCCGGCAGCGACGCCGTAAAGGGAGAGCCGGACGGCCGGACCTAGGCTGGCGGCCTACCCAACGTAGGCGAAACGGCGACACGTGGCGCCGATGACCGCCGGCTTCGGCGCTGAGCGGTTGAGCGGATCATCTCGGCGTGTCTTCCCGGAGGACCGCCGACATGAAAACGACAGCCGTACACCCCGGACAGGAACCGATACCGCAAACGCCTCCAGGCGGCGAGGTGATCCCGGCCGCAGCGCCCGGCGTGCAGCCGTCGGATGAAGAAGCTCGCGCCCGGATCGCCGAGGCGGCGTACTACCTTGCCGAGAGGCGCGGTTTCGCGCCGGGCGGGGAAGTCGAGGACTGGCTGGCTGCTGAAGCGCAGATCACGACCGGCCTCGGTTCGGCCGGCAAGCCCAACTAGGAAAACGACGCGCATCTTGGGGAATCCATGACACGAAAATCGTGAGCCCGCGACGCGTCCCGCGATGGATTCATGAGGCGGCGGGCAATACGCTGATCTCTTCCCAACATCCACATCCTGGAGACCTCCATGCCTTCGTTAACCCGCCGCCGTCTGCTCGAAGCCGGCGGCCTGCTGGCGCTCGGCGGCTGCGCCACAGCGACCGGAATCAACCCCGCGGTGCCCCCGCTTGCAAAGGTCATCCAGGAGGGCAGCCAGGTGCGCGCCACCTCGGCCGCGGCCGGGGCATCCATGCCGTTGTCCGGCGTGGAGCCCGAGGACAAGCCGACGTACGTGCCCGAGGCGAGCGACCCGGTCGCCTTCTCGCGCGCCGACAACCTGTTCTGGAACGACATCATGATGGAGCACGCGCTGTTCTTCACGATGCTGATGCCGGGGCCGGAGAACGAGGCGCTGCGCAAGCAGGCGGAGGAATTCCAGCGCATCTTCGCCGCGCAGTTGCAGCAGGCGGGCGCCATCCGCCCGGATAACTACACCGCCTTCAACCAGCGCACCATCGACAGCGTCAAGCGGTTCAGCGACTACAAGAAGCAGGCGCGCCAGCAGCAGTTGGGCGGAAAGATCCGCACGCTGGTGTGGCCGCTTTTCTTCGAGCACACGGCGCGTGAGGCCGACCGCTTCGCGCAGCGCCTGGCGCTTTATAACCGGCGGCAGATCGAGCTCGACCGCGGCGAGGTGGTCGATTTCTGGTCGAAGACCATGGGCGAGCATTCCGGCTTCATCGCGCACCTGCTCGACCCCGACGAGAAGCTGCTGATCGATCAGGCCACCAAGCTCGAGAAGACCTTCCGCAGCCAGGCCTTCCGCGACGTGCCGGGTGACGCGGTGATGAAGGCTGCGCAGGAAGTGCTGGACTTCAAGACGGTCGGCGAGAAGGGCATCAAGGCCGGCAAGATCAAGTCGATCATCCACCCGGCGCTCGCTTCGCACGTGCGTCGCGAGGCGGTGAAGTTCATCGACGAGCTGAAGCGGACCGCATAAGCCCGCCACGCTCGTAACAACCGGCCGGCGCCCACGCAGGCGCCGGCCGTTTTTTGGGCACGCGATGGCGTGTGCTCGTCTCCTGCGGCACAGTTGGGCCAGCTGG
>JBQTJF010000244.1:0-13943 GCA_052387375.1 Betaproteobacteria bacterium | reverse complement strand
TGCATGCGCACCGGCAGCACCTCCATCGCCTGGCCGCCGTAGCCGTGGAAGGCGTTGGCGTAGGTGCGCACGAGCAGGCGGCGGAACTCGGCGACGAGGCGCTGGCGCTGCTCGGCGCTGGCGCGGCTCCAGGAGCGGCCCATGACGAAGCGCGTCGCCTCGACGAAGTCGAGGTGCGGCAGGATCTTCGCCTCGGCGAGGGCGATCGCCTTCTCCTTGTCGCCCGCCTGCAGCGCCTTGTCGGTCTTCAGCTCGTGCAGCACCTCGCCGGTGATCTTGCGGACGAGGGCTTCGGGCTCAGGCACAGAGCAATAGACAGAAGTACTTATCAGTGCAAAAGCAAGGGCGAGCGCGCGCATCAGACTTTCGCTGCCTCTTTGCGCAGCGGCATCTTCGCCAGCCACTTCTCCACCTCCCGCGGGTCGGAGAAGAGCGTCTCGAGCTCGGCGCGCGCCTCTGCCTCGGTCTGGCGCACCGATTCGACGACGCCGCGCGCGCTGCCCGAGCGATCGGTGGCGAACTCCAGGCGCGTGCCCCAGGGGTCGAAGACGTACGCCGACCAGAAGCGCCCGCCGAGCGGCAGCGGGCCGATCACGTCGGTGCCGGTGGCGCGCACGCGCTCGATCAGCGCGTCGAACTTGTCCGGCGGCACGTGGAAGGCGACGTGCTGCATGCCCCCGACATGGTCGCGGTTCTGCCGCGGCAGGCCCTTCGGGTACTCGAAGACGGCGAAGAGCGAGTCGTTGCCCATGTCGAAGAAGTAGTGGCGCAGGTTGTCGTAGGGCGGCTGGCCGCGGTCGCGCTCGTAGGGCACGCGGCGCACGTGCACGAGGCGAAAGCCCACGACGCGCGTGTAGAAGTCGAGCGCCGCGGGCACGTCGTCGCAGACGATGGCGAGGTGGTCAACTCCTCTGGTGTTCATGCGCAGGTACTCCCAGAAAGGCTTGCATGGCCCGCAAAAACCCCGGCAAATTCTCTCCGGCGATGTTGTGGCCGGCGTCGACCTCGACGACGCGCAGGCGCTGGTTCGCCGCCTGCATCTTCGCCACCGTCTCGGGCGCGTAGATGTCCGAGCGCGCGCCGCGCAGCGAGAGGATCGGGCAGCGCACCTCGCCGATGAGCTGCCACATGTCCGCGCCGAGCGCCGGGCGCTGCCCGCTCTTGAAGAGCTCTTGGAAGTAAGGGTCTCTCTTTACCTGATATCCCCCGTCCACGCGCTTCAGGTAGGCCTCGAAGCGCTTGCGGTCGTTGCTCTTGAAGTACGCCATCGCCTTTTCGACGTTCAAGAATTTTTCCGGAACGTTCGAGATGGTTTGCGCGGTCCGGTTCGCGCCCGCCGGCGCGTTCTCGGGCGTGTAGTCGACGAGCACGAGCGCTGCCGCGCGGCTCGGGTGCTTCGCCGCGGCGCAGGTCACCGCGCGCCCGCCCATCGAGTGGCCGACGAGCACCGCCTGCTGCCAGCCGGCGTGGTCGAGCACGGCGATGATGTCCTGCGCCATCGCGGGCACCGAGTAGTCGCGGGCGGGGCCCCAGTCCGAGTCGCCGAAGCCGCGCATGTCCATGAGGATCACCTCGCGCTCGGCGCCGAGCGCCTCGCCGACGGGCAGCCAGTCGTACGAGAAATAGGACAGCCCATGCACAACCAAGATCGGGGTCAGACCCCGATCTCTGCTCAGGCGGCGGTAGTGGATGGAGAGATTGCCGGACTTGGCTTTGCTCATGCGACTAGCCTACTACGCAAACGGGCATAGATCGGCGTGAAATCGGGCGCGGTCTCGCGCATCAGGTGCGCGAACGAGTCGATGACGAAGTAGGTGTCCTGGTAGCGGTCGATCTGGTAGTCGGTGCACATGATGCGCTCGAGGTGGAAGGGCAACCGGCGCGGCCGCGGGTCCTCGACGCAGTAGGCGAGCTCGCCGCCGGAGGAAAGCAGGCCCGCGCCATAGGCTCTCACCCCTTGCGAAGTTTTCATCAATCCGAACTCGATGGTGTACCAGTAGAGCCGCGCCAGCATCTTCACCGCATCGAGGCGCATCGCCTTAAGGCCGCCCTTGCCGTATTCGTAAAGGTGGTCGGCGTAGGTGCGGTCGAAAAGCAGCGGCACGTGGCCGAAGAAGTCGTGGAACACGTCGGGCTCGACGATGTAGTCGAACTCCTCGGGCTCGCGCAGCCACACCGTCAACGGAAAGCGGCGGTTGGCGAGGTGGGTGAAGAACGCGTCGTCGGGAATGAGGCCCGGGACGGGGACGATCTCCCAGCCGGTCTTGCTTCTAAGAGCTTTGGACACCTCGTCCAGTTTCGGGATGTTTTGCGAAGCATCCAGACCCGCAATGGCGTCGATCCACTCCGGGCAGGCGTAGCGCGGCACGAGCTTCGCCTGACGCTCGAAGAGCCGCCGGTAGAGCGCGTGCTCCTCCGCCGTGTACGCGCCCCAGTCCTGCTCGACCCGGAAGTCCGGGCTGGCCTTGGAGTAGTCGCCTCGTAATTCGGGGTCAGACCCCGATCTCTTCGTCGTTGGCGCTTTAGCGGTCATAGGTTGGAGATCGGGGTCTGACCCCGAATTACTGTTGCAGCACGCCGCGGCGCATCTGGTCGAGCTCGATCGACTCGAAGAGCGCCTTGAAGTTGCCCTCGCCGAAGCCCTCGTCGCCCTTGCGCTGGATGAACTCGAAGAAGATCGGCCCGAGCTGGTTCTCGGAGAAGATCTGCAGGAGCAGCGCGCCCGCCTTGCCGTCGATGAGGATCTTGCGCTTCTTCAGCTCGGCGACGTCTTCGCCGTGGCCGGGGATGCGCTTGTCGATGAGCTCGTAGTAGGTGTCGACGGTGTCGAGGAGTTTCACGCCCTTGGCGCGCATGGCATCGACGGTCCGGAAGAGGTCGCTCGAGCCGAGCGCGACGTGCTGGATGCCCTCGCCGTGGTAGCGCTCGAGGTACTCCTGGATCTGCCCGGCCTTCTCGGTGCCTTCCTCGTTGATCGGGATGCGGATCTTGCCGCAGGGGCTGGTCATCGCCTTGGACTTCACGCCGGTGACCTGGCCCTCGATGTCGAAGTAGCGGATCTCGCGGAAGTTGAACAGGCGCTCGTAGAAGTCGGCCCACTCCTTCATGCGCCCCTTGTGCACGTTGTGCGTGAGGTGGTCGATGTAGGTGAGGCCGTGGCCCTCGGGATTGAGCTCCGCGTCCTGCAGCGGCTCGAAATCGACGTCGTAGAAGCCGATGTTGCCGATCTCGCCCTCGCGCTTGCCGCCCTTGCCGCGCCAGCGGTCGATGAGGTAGATGAGCGAGTCGCCGATGCCCTTGATCGCCGGGATGTTGAGCTCGCCCGGGCCGGCGGTGCCGGCGTAGCCCCAGGCGCCGAGCGACACCGCGCGCTCGTAGGCGGTCTTCGCGTCCTGCACGCGGAAGGCGATGGCGCAGATGCTCGGCCCGTGCAGGCGCGCGAAGCGCTGCGCGAACGAGTCGGGCTCGGCGTTGACGATGAAGTTGATCTGCCCCTGGCGGTAGAGCACCACGTTCTTGTGGCGGTGGCGCGCGATCGCCTTGAAGCCCAGGCGCTCGAACAGATCGCCCATGGCGCGCGGCTCGGGCGCGGCGTACTCGATGAACTCGAAGCCGTCGGTGCCCATCGGGTTTTCCCAGGCCATGCGCCATTTTAGAACGCGGAGTTCGGGGTCAGACCCCGATCTTTCTGCTACTTCCGGGCTTGGGTCCCGGTGGACTGGGAGCGGTCTTGTACCCGAGATCGCTCCCGATCTTCGCTTTGAAAGCTTCGCTGCCGAGCGGATAGCCGCCGTTCGTCGCAGTCCTTATGCCCTCGATGAGCGAAGGGTCGAGGGCATCGTCAAATAGGGCCGCATAGGCGTCGCGCCGGGTCTCCAGATCGGCGCCAAGCGCCATGAACTCGACGTGCGGCGCCACCAGGCCATCGTCGCGTCCCGCCGCGTTCGCCAGATAGCTCGACCACCGATATGCCTCTGGCCGATCCACCATTCCTGCGCGGACCGGATTGAGCTCTATGTACCGGTAGCACGCCAATACGTAGCGAGCGGACTCGGCTACGCATGAGCGATACCGGCCGTCCCACAACGGACCGGTGCGGCCGTAGGCGCGGTTGAAATACTGGGCGTGGCGCTGTCCGAGTTCCTTCATGAACGTCTTGCCTGCTTCGCCTGTGGGCGGCGAGACGAGAAGGTGGACGTGGTTCGTCATGAGGCAATAGGCATGTACGGCGCAGCCAAGCTTGCGCGAAAAGTCGCGCAGCTGGAGCAGATAGACCACGTAGTCAGTTTCGTGACGAAAGCAGGCCCCGCGATTGACGCCGCGCTGGATAAGGTGCGTCGCTACCCCGGGAATGAAGAGCCGAAGAGGTCTGGGCACCTACAGAAAACGAAACGGCCGCGCGCCGGTTGACAGTTCGGGGTCTGACCCCGAATTCACGTCCGCATTTAGAATTTGCGCGATGCAGCGCGTACCCCCGGCGGAATTCGGCCCCGCCCTGAAGCAAAGGCTGGAAGAGCTCTGGGGCAAGCCCCCGAACCTGTACCGCGCGCTCGGCAACCATCCCGAGCTGCTCGCCGCCTGGGCGGAGTTCTCCAAGGTGCTGCGCCACGACACGCGCACGCCGCGGGCGCTGCGCGAGCTGGTGATTCTGCGCGGCGCGCAGGTGGCGCGCTCGGAATACGAGTGGGCCTCGCACCTGCCGATGGCGCGCAAGGCCGGCGTGCGCGAGGCGCAGATCCAGGCGCTCGCCGCCTGGCGCGACTCCGCAGAGTTCGACGCGCGCGAGCAGGCGGCGCTCGAGCTCTGCGAAGCGGTCACCGCGGGCGAGGTGAGCGACGAGGTCTATGCGCGTGTGTCGCGGCACTTCGATCACGCCGAGTACGTCGAGCTCTCGATGGTGGCGGCGTTCTACGCCATGGTCTCGCGCATCATCGATGCGATCCGCGTGGAGATCGATCCTGAGAAGCGCAACTACTCGCCGCGCCTGCCGTAGCGGGCCATCGAGCCGTGCGTACCTTCGTCGCCCTCGCCTTCCTCCTCACCATCCCGGCCGCCAACTGGCTGATCGGCAACGTCGGCGTGACCTGCGTGCCCGACGGGCCCTGCCTCATTCCGGTCTGGCCGGGGATCATGGCGCCCTCGGGCGTGGTGATGATCGGCGCGGCGCTGGTGCTGCGCGACGGGGTGCACGAGTTTCTCGGCTGGCGCTGGGCGCTGGCGCTGATCCTCGCCGGCGCGGCGCTCTCGGCGCTCGTCGCGCCCACCGCGCTGGTCGTCGCCTCGGGAGCTGCGTTCCTGCTCTCCGAGCTCGCCGACTTCTCGGTCTACACGCCGCTGCGCCGGCGCAACCTCTACGGCGCCGTGGCGGCCTCGAGCGCGGTGGGCGCGGTCGTGGACAGCGCCGCCTTCCTCTTCATCGCCTTCGGCTCGCTGGAATTCCTCGCCGGGCAGGTGATCGGCAAGCTCTGGGCGGTGCTGTTCGCCTGGGCGTGCATCTACGGCCGGCGCCGGCTGAAGATCGGGGCCTGACCCAGGGCCTGACCCGATTTCCTGAGTTCGGGGTCTGACCCCGATCTAGGCACCGATCTAGACTAGGCGGCTGCCCTCGCGGCTCCCGAGAACCTGCCAAGCAACAGGTCGCGCTTCTTGCGCGCCGCGGCGACGCTCGCCATCTTGATGTGGCCGAAGCCGCGGATTTCGTCGGGGAGCGAGAGGAGCTCGAGCGCGAGCGCGTGGTTGTGCGGCGTCAGGCCGGCGAGCACGCGCTCCACGGTGTCCTCGTACTCGGCGACGAGCGCGCGCTCGGTGCGCCGCTCTTCGGTGTAGCCGAAGATATCCAGCGCCGTGCCTCTCAGCCTCTTCAAAGATTTCAGAAATCTGAAGAGAGGCAAGACCCAAGGACCGAACTGCATCTTGCGCGGCTCGCCGGTGAGCGGGTCCTTGCGCGCGAGCAGCGGCGGCGCGAGGTGGTACACGACGCGGAAGTCGCCCTCGAACATGCCGGCGATCTTGCGCTCGAACTCGCCGTCGGCGTGCAGCCGCGCCACCTCGTACTCGTCCTTGTAGGCGAGCAGCTTGGCGTAGTTGCGCGCCACGGCTTCGGCGAGTTTCGCGTCAATGGCCTTTACGCGGTTCACCAGGGCTTGGTATTTCTCGGCATAGGCGTGGTTTTGGTAATCGGCGAGGAGCTTCATGCGCCGCTCGAGGAGCTCGTCGAGGTTGCGCGAGAGGTGCTCGCCGATGGCGATTACCTCCGCCGGAGTGGCGATGCGCCGCACGCGCTCGAGGTCGACCGCGGCGCGCCGGCCCCAGAGGAAGCTCTGCTTGTTGAACTCCACCGCCACGCCGTTCAGCTCGATGGCGCGCTCGAGCGAGGCCGCGCCGAGCGGCACCCAGCCCTTCTGGTAGGCGTAGCCGAGCATGAACATGTTGGTGGCGATGGCGTCGCCCATCAGCCCCGAAGCGAGCTCGGTGGCGGCAACGAGATCGGTTTGTAAGGAAGAATCCTTTATGTCGCGTTGAAGATCCGTACCGGGAAGCTGCCAGTTCGGGTCCTTCACGAACTCCGCGGTGGGCGTGACGCTCGCGTTGACGAGCGAGCGCGTGCGCGTGGCGGCCATCTTGGCGATCGCATCGGTGCTGGCGGTGACCACGAGGTCGCAGCCGATGACGAGGCTCGCGCCGCCGGTGTCGAGGCGCGAGGCGTGCAGCCCCTCGGGGCGCGCCGCCACCTGCACGTGCGACATCACCGCGCCGTACTTCTGCGCGAGGCCCGACATGTCGAGCACCGAGACGCCCTTGCCCTCGAGGTGCGCGGCCATGCCGACGATCTGGCCGATGGTGATGACGCCGGTGCCGCCGATGCCGGTGACGAGGATGCCATACGGGTCTTGCAGGTCCGGCAGCTCCACCTCCGGGAGAGAGGGAAAGTCCTCAACCAACTTCGAGCCCGACTTGCCCTTCTTCAACCGGCCGCCCTCCACGGTGACGAAGCTCGGGCAGAAGCCCTTCACGCAGGAGAAGTCCTTGTTGCACGAGGACTGGTTGATGGTGCGCTTGCGGCCCAGCTCGGTCTCGAGCGGCTCGACCGAGAGGCAGTTGGACTTGGCGCTGCAGTCGCCGCAGCCCTCGCAGACGCGCTCGTTGATGACGGCGCGCAGCGCCGGGTCGGGGTACTCGTTGCGCTTGCGCCGGCGGCGCTTCTCCGAGGCGCAGGTCTGGTCGTAGATCAGCGCCGACACGCCCTGGGTTTCACGCAATTCCCTTTGCACGGCATCGAGCTCGTCGCGGTGGCGCACCGTCACCCCGGGCGCCCAGTTGGTGCCCGTCGGGTACTTGTCGGGCTCGTCGGTGACCACCACGATCGGGCTCACGCCCTCGGCGGCGATCTGGCGCGAGATCATCGGCGGGTCGAGCGGCCCGTCGTGGCGCTGGCCGCCCGTCATGGCGACCGCGTCGTTGTAGAGGATCTTGTAGGTCATGTTGACCTTGGCCGCCACGGCGGCGCGGATCGCGAGCAGCCCCGAGTGGAAGTACGTGCCGTCGCCGAGGTTGGCGAAGATGTGCTTCTCGCTCGTGAACGGCGCCTGGCCGATCCAGGGCGCACCCTCGGCGCCCATATGTGTAAAAGTCGCAGTGGAGCGGTTCATCCACACCGCCATGAAGTGGCAGCCGATGCCGGCGGTGGCGCGGCTGCCCTCGGGCACGCGCGTGGACGTGTTGTGCGGGCAGCCGGAGCAAAAATAGGGTTGCCTTACAGCGCTTACTCTTGGACGGGCTAATGCTTTTTCCTTGAAATCGAGGAAAGCCAGTCGTTCGCGGAATTGAGGGCCCAGTTTTTCCGTCAGACCCAGCTTCTCCAACCGCTGGGCAATGGCGCGGGCGACCATCGCGGGAGAATGCTCGTAGTGCGCGGGCAGCAGCCAGGTGCCGGCGGGCTGGCCGCCGCTCCTGCTCCACTCGCCGGAGTCGTCGAACTTGCCGACCACGCGCGGCGCGCGCACGCCTTCCTTCCAGTTGTAGAGCTCTTCCTTGATCTGGTATTCGATGAGCTGGCGCTTCTCCTCGACCACCAGGATCTCTTCCAGCCCCTCGGCGAAGCGCCGCGCGCCCTGCGGCTCGAGCGGCCAGGACATCGCGACCTTGTAAACCCGTATTCCCACGTCGCGCGCTACCTGGCGATCGATCCCCAAGTCAGACAAGGCTTGCATGACGTCGCCGTAGGACTTGCCGGTGGTGACGATGCCCAGCCGCGCTTTGGGCGAATCCCAGATGGTCCTGTCGAGGCCGTTGGCGCGCACGTAGGCGAGCGCGGCGTACACCTTCCAGTCGAGGATGCGCGCTTCCTGCTCGAGGATGCCGTCGGGCCAGCGGATGTTCAGCCCGTCCGCGGGCAGGGAGAAGTCGGGGGGGATTTTGACCTGAATCCGGGACGTGTTTATGTCCACGGAAGAACCTGATTCGACGACATCGGTCACGCACTTGAACGCCACCCACAGCCCCGAGTAGCGGCACATGGCGAAGCCGTGCAGGCCGAGGTCGAGGTAGTCCTGCACGTTCGCCGGGTTGAGCACCGGGATCAGGCAGGCCTTGAAGATGTGCTCGGACTGGTGCGGCAGGGTCGAGGACTTGGCGGCGTGGTCGTCGCCGGCGAGCACGAGCACGCCGCCGTGCTTCGAGGTGCCGGCGGCGTTGGCGTGCTTGAAGACGTCGCCGCAGCGGTCAACGCCGGGGCCCTTGCCATACCACATGGAGAAGACGCCGTCGTACTTGGCGCCCGGGAAGAGGTTCACCTGCTGCGTGCCCCAGATGGCGGTGGCGGCGAGGTCTTCGTTGACCCCCGGCTGGAAGGTGATGCGGTGCGCCTTCAGGTGGCTCTTGGCGCGCCACAGCGCCTGGTCGAGGCCGCCGAGCGGCGAGCCGCGGTAGCCAGAGACGAAGCCGGCGGTGTCGAGGCCGGCGCGCGCGTCGCGGTCGCGCTGCAGCATCATCAGGCGGATCAGCGCCTGCGTGCCGGTGAGGAAGACGCGGCCCTGCTCGAGGGTGTACTTGTCGTCGAGCGAGGCGTGCGCGAGTGCGGCGGGGTCGACTGGGGCGTTCATCCTGAAACGGTCTCCACAGAAGTGGTGTTCGTGTGGTGCGCCTGAGCGCAGTCGCTGTACGGGATTGTGTCCCTTCCAGCGCGTCGGAGGGTATCACATACGCGCTTTGATCCGCGGCTTGGGCTTGCGTTCCGGCTGATCCCAGTACGGATCGGGGCCGAAGGAGTCGGCAAGGAACTCGATGAACACGCGCGTCTTCGCCGGCAGGAAACGCCGGCTCGGGTAGACGGCGTAAATGGCCACGTCGCTGTGGAAGGTATAGCCGGGACAGACCTCGACGAGCGCGCCCTCGCTAATGAGCCGGTGCACGTCCCACGTGGATTTCAGCGCCACGCCCAGGCCCGCGAGCGCCCATTCGCGCAGCACCTCCCAATTGTCGCAGGCGTAGCGGCCCGAGATGCGCACCGAGCCCGCCTTGCCGTCCGGGCCCTTGTAGTCCCAGTTCATCGAGAAGTCGGTGGTGGTGAGGCAGTTGTGGCGCACGAGGTCTTCGGGGGTCTTCGGCGTGCCCTGGCGCTTGAGGTAGGCGGGGCTCGCGCAGACGACGCGCCGGTTGGGCGCCAGCTTGCGCGCGGTAAGCGAGGAATCCTCGAGGTGCGCGATGCGCACGGCGAGATCGAAGCCCTCTTCGATGATGTTGACGGTGCGGTCCGAGAGGCTGAGCGCGAGCTGGACCTTCGGGTAGCGCTCGGCGAAGCTCGGCACGAGCGGCGCGATGTGCTGGTGGCCGAAGGAGGCGGGCAGCGCGACGCGCAGCGCGCCGCGCGGCTCGACGCGCCCGGCCGACGCCGTGGCGTCGGCTTCCGCGATGTCGGCGAGGACGCGCGCGCACGCTTCGTAATAGGTCGCCCCGTCGTCGGTGAGGTGCAGGCTCCTCGTGGTGCGGTTGATGAGGCGCACGCCCAACCGGCTTTCCAGCGCCGCCAGCCGCCGGCTCACCAGCGCGGCGGAGAGGCCGAGCTCCCGCGCAGCGGCCGAAAGGCTCCCGGCGCCGACTACCCGGGCAAAAACAGCCATTTCCTGAAAGCTGTCCGCCATCTTTGCAGATTCTGCAAAAGTGTTTTACGAAGTCATGCTATTCTAGCTGGGCCGTAAAAGAAGGTACTATTTGTGCGTTGCAGCAGCCGGGCGGATCCTCCTCCTCCTCTTCCACCGGACTGCGCTTGGGGCGGGCTCCGCAAGGATCCCGCCCCTTGTTTTTTCTGCGTCAGGCAATCGACTTCGAATTCAGGCAATTTGCTTCCACATCTCCAAATCGCGCTTCGCCGTCCAGATGCGCGGGTGCTTGATGCCGCTCGCCTCGTCGTAGGCGCGCGAGACGTCGAAGGGCATGCAGTGCTCGTAGATCGGGTACTTGCCGTACTCCGGGTCCATGCGGCGGCGCGCCATTGTGTAGACGTCCTTCAGCGACTTCTTCTCGCGCACGCCTTCCTGCGCGAGCGCGTACAGCCCGCGCACGAAGTCCTGCGTGAAGCGGATGGCGCGCTCGCACGCGGCTGGCGAGGTGAGTGCCGAACCTCGGCCCGGCACTAGCGCTTTTGGTCTTAACTTTCTGAGTTTTTCCAGTGTTTCGGGCCACTCGGCGAAATGCGCGTCGCCGGTGTAGATGCCGGCTTCGTACTCGACGAGGTCGCCGGAGAAGAGCACGCGCTGCGAGGGCACCCAGACGATGGTGTCGCCCTTGGTGTGGCCGGCGCCGGCGTGGATGATCCTCACCTCCAGCTTGCCCATCCACAGCGTCATCTCGCCGCGGAAGGCGATGCTCGGCCAGGTGAGCCCCGGGATGCTGCCGGCGTCGCGAAAGAGCCGCGGGAAGCGGCCGATCTCGCTCTTCATGTCCTGCCGGCCGCGCTCGCGGATCAGCTCGCGCGTCGCCTCGCTGGCGATGATGTGCTGCGGGCGGTACGCGGAGGCGCCGAGCACGCGCACCGCGTGGTAGTGCGAGAGCACGACGTACTTCACGGGCTTCCTCGTCACCGAGCGGATGCGCTTGATCACCTCGCGCGCCATAAGCGGCGTCGCCTGCGCGTCGACGACCATCACGGCGTCGTCGCCGACGATGACGCCGGTGTTCGGGTCGCCCTCGGCGGTGAAGGCCCAGCAGCTGGGCGAGAGGCGCTGGAAGCTGATCTGCTTCGGCTTCAGGTCCGCGTGGGAGGCGAATGCTTTCATCGGCTGCCTTTCATGAATATCCGTACCCACGCGCGCGCGACGACGGCCGGCGCGCAGGTTTCATCGAGTTGCCTCTGCGCCCGTTGCAGCTCTTCGAGCGTACCGTGGGGGTCTGCCAGCGCACGGCGGATAGCTTCGCACGGATCGGCGCCGCCGATCGCGAGGCGGCCGGCGTGCAGCGCCTCGCGCTGCAGGCGCGCATCGTGCGCGAGCACGAAGTCGCACGCCTCGAGTGCCCCGGAGAGTGCTCGAGGAGAAGCAGCTTCGAACGAGAAGCGCACCGCTTCGGGCGCATCCTCCTGCAGACGCTCGAGCAGCGCGTCGAGCGCCTCGGGCGGGGCAACGCAATGCAGCGCCAAGGGCAGCTCCGCGCCGAGGTTCTTCAATGCAGGGTAGGCGCCCACTATCGTTTCGACATCCGGTTTTTCGCCGGTCCACATGAGGCGGGTGCGCCAGGCGTCGGTGGCGAGGCCGGCGCGCCGGGCGAGCCACTCGAGGGCTCGCGAGCGCGCCTTGAGGCGCGGGGCGCGCGGAGCGCGCCGCGCGCCCTCGAACGGCTCCGGCACAACCTCGACCACGCGGCGCAGGCGGCGCGCCGCCGCTTCCGCAATGGCGACGGTGGGCGCCGTCAAGGCCGCTGCACCCTCGGCAAACTCGAGGTGCCTTTCGTCGGCGAAGTCGAAAACGAACTTCGCCGTGTCGGGTCGCACGTCGCAGAACACCACCGCCTTGGCGCGGCGCGCCTCGGCGGCATCGGCGCCGTAGTGGCGCGCGTCGTAGCCGAGCGTGTTGAGCGCGAGCACCGCGCCGCGCGCGCGCCGGCGCGCGGCGTCGGAGGCGATGAAGGCGTACTCGGGTGGCGTCAAAGTAACCGAACGACTTCTTCAAGCACGTCCGACCAGTCGCCGATGCGCGTCTGGCGCAGGAGGCGCACCGACGGGTACCAGGCCATGCGCTCGCCGCTCGCGCCGTAGCGCCAGTCGGAGCCGAAGGGAACCATCACCAGCGCCGGGCGCCCGAGCGCGCCGCTGAGGTGCACGATCGCCGTGCACACCGTGAGCACGCTGTCCAGCGCGCATACCAGCGCCGCGGTCTCCTCGTAGTCGTCGATGGCTTCCTGCCAGTGGTGCACGCGCACTTCGCACCGTTCGATCTCCGCCTTCACATCGGTGTACTGCAGGCTGACGAAATGCCTCCCGGGAAGGCGCAGCACCGGCGCGAGCTGCTCCAGCGTCAGCGAGCGGCGCAGGCGGCCGGTGTGGCCGACGCCGCCCTGCCAGGAGAGGCCGATCTTCGGCCCCGGCCCGAGCGCCCCTAGCCGCGCTTTCCACCTCGCCACCTTCGCCGGGTCGGCCTTCAGGAAGCCGTCGTGCTGGGGGAACGAAGAAGATTCACTTCTGAAGAACCCGGGCAGCGAGCCGATCGGCGTCTGGTACGCCGGCCGCGGCTCGATGTGGTTCACCCAGTCGTTGACGAAGGTGCGCCGGCGCGCGATCACGGTGCACTGCGGGAAGGAGCGCGTGAAGAGCCGGTCGAGCTTGGGATCGCATTCGAGCGCGACGTGGCGCGCCTGCGCCGCGAGCTGCGGGACGCAGGAGGAATACATCAGCTCGTCGCCCAGGCCCTGCTCGGGATAGACGAGGATGCTCTTGCCCGCGAGCGGCTCGCCCTGCCACTCGGCGAAGGGGAACTTGCGGTAGCGGCCGATGAAGTTCTCCTTGCGCCGGCGCAGCTCGAAGCCGCGCCAGCCGGCGGCGTACTCGCCGTGGCGCAGCCGGCAGATCGCCAGGTTGTAGCCGATGTCCGGGTCGTCCGGATCGCGCTCGAGCGCCGCGGCGAAGAGCTGCTGCGCCTCGGCGGCGCGCCCGGTCAGGTCGAGGAGCACGCCCTCGGTCGCGAGCGCCATCGCCGAGCGGGGCTCGCGCGCCAGCACCTTCTCCAGCAGCGCGAAGGACTCGTCGTAGCGCATCTGGTCGGAGAGCACCTGCGCGAGGTCGACGGCGAGCCCGGTGTCCTCGGGCCGCAGCCTGAGGCCTTCGCGGAAGCGCGCCTCGGCCTCGGAAATCTTGTTCTCGTAGCGCAGGATCTCGCCGATCTGCTGCAGCGCCTGCACGCGCGCGGGCTCGAGGCGCAGCGCCTGCTCGAAGCGCTCGATCGCCTGGCCGGTGCGACCCCTTTCCTTCAGCACCATGCCGGCGGCGTGCCAGGCGGCGGCGGATTCCTCGTCGCGCTCGAGCGCCGCGGCGGCGCAGGCCTCGGCCTCGTCGAGCCGCCCCGCCGCGCGCAGCAGGTCGGCGAGGCGGATCCACGCCGGCACGTAGCCCGCGTCGGCGCCGAGCGCGGCGCGGTAGGCGGCCTCGGCCTCGGCATGGCGCGCCTGGCGCAGCAGCGCCTCGCCGAGGCGGAAATGCGCGAGCGGCTCGCGCGGGCGCAGGCCAAGCGCCTGGAGCGCGCGCTGCTCGGCACCCTTCGCCTCGCCTTTCTTGAGCAGGAGCTCGGCGAGGATGAGAAGGGCCTCGGCGTCGCGCGGGTTGGTCGCGAGGTCCTGCTCTTCCACTGCCAGCCCTAGCCGATGCCGCGCGCGTGCGAGGAGCGCGCGATCATGCGGACGCTCCCCCAGCAGCCGCGCCGCGAGCCGCGGGTTGCCGCGCTCCAGCTCTTCTTCTGCCG
>JBQTJF010000243.1:0-16059 GCA_052387375.1 Betaproteobacteria bacterium | reverse complement strand
CTTGGCGTGCATTCCACCGCTTTGCGCTTCAGACACTTGCCACGACGTGGCAGGCAAAATCAGCCGAAAATCTCAGCGAGTAGCGAAAGTCAGGTTAGAGCACGACGGCTACAACCATTTAGCGCCTTGTTGGCTTGTCGCCGTTGCACGTCGCGGCCATGATTGGGTGGCTATGAACCTCAACTCGGGCCGGCCGCACGCACCATCACTTACGCACAAGTTGTATTTCGGTTGCAGGCGCCTCGGGCGCGACTGGGAGCCCCCAGAACATCTTCATGCGGCAATGCTGCGGCTGTTTAAGTGGCTCGACGGTCGGCACCTGTCCGTAGATGAATTCCTTGCCGGCGCCGACCTCGTCGTTGAATTGCGGGCGCCCGTAGATCTTACGGCGCTCTCGCCTCCCGTTGCAGCTTGCGATACGCCCCGCTCAGAGCGACGCCGCCGCCATATTCCGCTTAGGGTTGCCGCCGCCGTCTTATACCGTGCGTTCATCGATGAAAAAGAGCGACGCGCCCACATGGAAAAGGAACTAGACCGGCGACTCGACGCCGCCGCGCACGTGCTCTCGATCGCTATCCCGATATGCCGCATGGACCGTAAGCCGCCCGCAGCCATTGACAGCCAAGCCCTGGCCAAGGGCATCTTCGTTGGCGGCGCTCAGAGGTTGCGGTTCCCGGACGGACAGGAACCGATCACCGCCTTGGGAATACGCACAGCCGATCTGGAACTGATCGACCAACTCGCATTCGTCATCACCGCACTGCGGCAGTCAGATCTTTGGCGGACGAGGTTTGTCTTGTCCGGTCATGAAGCGCGTCATGGTGGGCAGGATATCGCTTACGCCCGAGGCGCGCGGCCCGAGATCAGTACCGAGCTACCCAGTAGCGCTTGAGCCCGGCGGCGATTACCCGAGCGGGCTGCCCGACGGTTCTGCTAGCGGCGTGCGCCGTGCCCGCGGCATCGTTCTTTCCTGCCGCGTAGTGAGCGCGCTTACGCAGCGAGACTTAAGGAGGAACTAAGAAGCGTCGTCTGGATTCGACGGCCGCTAACGGAAGACGGCAGCGGGTGTGCTTCACGCGCTTGAGCGCTCTGCGCCTCCCAGGGCAACGCGCGATTTCCTGGAACTGCTAGATTTGCACGGTGATCACGCGCGAATGGCCCCTGCTTCTCTGCTACGCCACCGCCGCGCTGTTCTTCTTCTTTGACCGTCATCTGCTCACCCCTCTCGACAACGTCGCTTGGCTGGCGGTCGTGCTTTCTTGGCTGTTTGTCGTGATTCTTGTTTCGGCATTCGCGGTCGTCCGGCACTCGGAATGCCTTGCGGCGATCCTCGGTGAGCCCTATGGGACCATAGGGGTATGGTGGCGATGTCCCGAACGCAGTTGAAGGTTTGAAAGTGGCGGTTTCCCCGGTGAGCCGAGAGAATCGGTTTGCCGAACAGAAACCCTCTATAGGAGAAACCGCCAAATGGAACGTAGCACGAAACAAGGGCCAGGCGCGCTGCGCGTGGTGACCAGGAACGACCGTCGCGCGATCGAGCGCACGGTGAAGGAGATGTTTGCGAACCAGGGGTAGATGATGCTGCCGATTCTGTCGCTGGTCACCGAGGCGCAAGTGCACATCGAGGATGCGCTCGGAGAAATCAATCGGGGTGTTCTAGAGGCGCTGCTGGAGATTTCGGCCCTGCAGCGTGCCGGGGAGAAGACTCCCGGGCGCGTGTCGGGGGCGGTGCGCTGGTACGGCAGCCAGGGCGGTCGCCTGCCGCTTGGCGATCGCCATGTGCGCCTTCGCCGGCCGCGGTATCGCGACGCCTCGGGCGAGGTGGCGATTCCGGCCTACGAGTGCTTGAAGCGCAATCCCAAAGCGGGCATGAGGTTGCGCAGGCTCGTGATGGCGGGTGTCTCGACACGCAACTACGCCGAAGTGGTGCCGCCGATGGCTGAGACGGTGGGCATTTCCAAGAGCGCGGTGTCGCGCCGGCTTGTCGAGGCCGCCAAGGCTGCGATGGCGAGGCTTGCCGAGCGCAAATTCGACGAGCTCGACATTCTGGCCGTCTATATCGACGGCATCCGCATCGCCGGGGAGATGATCGTCGTCGCCCTGGGGCTGGACGCCACGGGCGAGAAGCACCTCCTTGGCATCAAGCCCGGCGATACCGAGAACGCCCAAGTGGTGAAGGCGCTGCTGGTCGATCTTGCCGAGCGGGGTGTGCGCCAGGACCGAAGGCGCCTGTTCATTATCGACGGCGCCAAGGCGCTCAGGAGCGCGATCGGCAGCGTCTTTGGAGATTCGGCGCTCATCCAGCGCTGCCGCACCCACCAGGTGAGAAACGTGCTGGAGAACATCGCCGACCGGAGCGTGCGCGATCAGACGCGCGCGGTGATGCGCGCGGCGTTCAAAGCCTCGAGCCCCAAGGAGGGAAGACAGAAGCTCGCCACGCATGCCGCCTGGCTCAAGAGCGAATACCACGATGCGGGGGCTAGTCTCATGGAGGGCATCGACGAGATGTTCACGGTGAACGATCTCGGGCTCACCCCGGCGCTCATTCGCTGCCTGGCGACGACCAACATCGTCGAGAACCCCAACGGCACGCTCCGGCGCATCACGCACCGCGTGAGCCGCTGGCGCGATCGCGACATGAAAGAGCGCTGGGCCGCGCTCGCCTATCTGGAAGCCGAGCGGCGCTTCCGCAAGATCCAGGGCTGTCGCGATCTCTGGATCCTCGCGCAGGCGCTCGGGCGCAACGAGCATCGGGTTGATCGGCAGAGCAAAGCCGCTTAGCCTAAGCATGCCGCCACTGGAAAACCTTCAACTAAAAGCGGGACATCGCCACCCTCGGGACTCTGCAAGACATGCCGGTTCATATGCGCGAGCTTGGCGCGCTATACCTGTGCGCCTTGGGAGGTGAGCTTCTTCTGCGAATTGCGCTGGGAGCCGCAAGCGCCCCATGCGGCCCTGGACGAGGCCCTGGAGAAGCGCCTCGCGGACGCCAGCTTGGAAGGCCCGTCCGAGCTTGACCGGGGGCGCCTGCGGAAGGCCCTTCGGCAGCGCCTTAGCGAATTCGATGGTCTAATTCACGCTGACGTGCTTTTGGCACGCCAAGCGCTGCGGAAACTCTTAGACGGACCTATTACCTTCGATGCTTCCTCGGGAGCCTACGTGCTCCGAGGTCGCACCAAATTGGGTGCCCTATCAAGCGAATCACCTTATATACGAGTGGTGCCGAGGAAGGGACTCGAACCCCCACAGTGTTGCCACCGCTAGGACCTGAACCTAGTGCGTCTACCAATTCCGCCACCTCGGCCGAGGAGGCGCGATTTTAGCAAAGAAACGAGGCTCCAGAAGCGCGCTGCGCCGCCGGCTGCGGCCGGAGAAGCCGCACGCGCGCAATGAGTACAGCGACGAGATCCTGCGCGAGCTGGAGAGCGCGGGCGAGCCGCTGAAGCCGCAGGAGCTCGCCGAGCGGCTCAACATCCGAGCGCGCGAGCGGCGCGAGTTCGACGCCGGCATCGCCGCGCTGGTGCGCGCGGGCGAGGCGCTGCAGAACCGCACCGGCGCCCTGCTCGTGGCGAAGCGCATCGCGCTCGTCGCCGGGCGCGTGGAAGGCCACCCGGACGGTCATGGATTTCTCATTCCAGATGAACCTGGAACTTCGATCTTCCTGCCGCCCGCCGAGATGCGCGTGCTCATGCACCGCGACCGCGCCGCGGTGCGCGTGAGCGGGCGCGACCACCGCGGCCGGCCGCTCGGCGAGGTGGTCGAGGTGCTCGAGCGCGCCAACCGCCGCGTCGTCGGCCGGCTGCACGCCGAGGCGGGCGCCCTCTTCCTCGTGCCCGAGGACCGGCGCATCGCCCACGACATCGTCGTGCCGAAGGCGGAAGCCGGGAAGGCCAAGCCCGGGCAGGTGGTGACCGTCGATCTGCTCGCGCAGCCGGCGAAGCACGCGCAGCCCGTGGGCCGCGTCGCCGAGGTGCTCGGCCACTACGCCGACCCCGGCATGGAGATCGAGATCGCGCTGCGCAAGTTCGACCTGCCGCACGAATTTTCCAGGAGAGCTCTCGCCTCGGCGCGGGCATTGCCGAATGAAGTTCTCGAATCCGATCTTCAGGGCCGCAAGGACCTTCGCGAATTGCCCCTCGTCA
Source organism: Betaproteobacteria bacterium (assembly GCA_052387375.1). Classification (GTDB taxonomy): domain Bacteria; phylum Pseudomonadota; class Gammaproteobacteria; order Burkholderiales; family SG8-39; genus SCGC-AG-212-J23. Next base: position 11,917 of record JBQTJF010000243.1, on the reverse strand, counting down.
CCATCGACGGCGAGACGGCCAGGGACTTCGACGACGCGGTGTACTGCCGGCGCGAACAAATAGGAGGAAAGCAGGGATTCCGGCTGTGGGTGGCGATCGCCGACGTCAGCCACTACGTGCGCCACGGCGACGCGCTCGACCTCGACGCGCGCGAGCGCGGCACCTCGGTGTACTTCCCGCGCCGCGTCATCCCGATGCTGCCGGAGAAGCTCTCCAACGGCCTGTGCTCGCTCAACCCGAAGGTCGAGCGCCTGTGCGTGGCCTGCGAGATGGAGATCAGCGCGGGCGGCGAGGTGGCGCGCTACCAGTTCACCCCCGCGGTGATGCGCTCGCAGGCGCGCCTGACGTATACGCAGGTCTGGAACGAACTGAAGAATCACACTGCTGCGGAGAATCTGCGCGACCTCTACGACCTCTTCAAGCTGCTGGCGCGCCAGCGCGCGCGGCGCGGCGCCATCGACTTCGAGACGATCGAGACGCGCATGATCTTCGACGCCAAGGGCAAGATCGAGAAGATCGTGCCAGAGCCGAGGAACGACGCGCACCGCATCATCGAGGAGTGCATGCTCGCCGCCAACGTCAGCGCCGGCGACTTCATCGCCTCGCGCGAGCATCCGGTGCTCTACCGCATCCACGACGTGCCGGCGGCGGACAAGGTGGCGGCGCTGCGCGACTTCCTCGCCGAGATCGGCCTGCAGCTCCCGGGCGGCGAGGTGCCGGCGCCGGGCGACTACGCGGCGCTGCTCGAGAAGATCCGCAAGCGCCCCGACTTCCTGCTGCTGCAGACCATCCTGCTGCGCTCGCTCAAGCAGGCGGTGTACAGCCCGAGCAACGTCGGCCACTTCGGCCTCGCCTTCGAGTCGTACGTGCACTTCACCTCGCCGATCCGCCGCTACCCCGATCTGCTGGTGCACCGGACGATCAAGGCTTTGCTTTCTCAAAAAAAATACTCCGACCTGGACTGGGAAGCGCTCGGCCGGCACTGCTCCGAGCCCGAGCGGCGCGCCGACGACGCGAGCCGCGACGTCGAGGCTTGGCTGAAGTGCTACTACATGCGCGACCACGTCGGCGAGACCTTCGGCGCCACCATCACCGGCGTCGTGCCCTTCGGCCTGTTCGTGACGCTCGACGAGTACTTCGTCGACGGCCTGGTGCACATCTCCGAGCTCGGCCGCGACTACTTCCAGTACGACGGCGCGCGCCACCTGCTGCTCGGCGAGCGCACCAAGAAGCGCTACCGCCTCGCCGACCGCATGCGCGTCAAGCTGGTGCGCGTCGACGTCGAGTCGCGCAAGATCGACCTCGTCCCGGCTTAGTTTAGGGAAGGTCCGAAGAAGTCGTCCCCGCGAATGCGGGGACCCAATTGTCTTTCTAAAAACATGGGTTCCCGCTTTCGCGGGAACGACTATTCGCCGCTTTTTCAGAGTTTCCCTCCGGCGTGCTATTCTGTACGACATCGTCTTACAGGCTTGCCGAGCCATGACCACCCTGACCATCCGGCTGGACCCGAAGCTCGACCGCGCGCTCGAGCGCATTGCCAGGCGCACCGGCCGCACGAAAAGCGAGATCGCACGCGACGCCCTCCGGCGGCAGGTGGCAGTCACGCGGTTCCGGGAGTTGCGCGCGAAGACGCTGCCTTTTGCGGAAGCGCAGGGGCTGCTTTCCGATGAGGACGTGTTCCGCAGCGTCTCGTGAGGGTGTTCCTCGACACGAACGTGCTGGTGAGCGCGTTCGCGACCCGGGGATTGAGCGCGGATCTCCTCGAGCTGGTGCTCGTGGGGCACGAGCTCGTCACCGGGAGAGCGGTCTTGCGGGAGCTCGATAGAGTCCTTCGCGCCAAGCTGAAGATTCCGCCGCCGCGCGCCGCCGAGATCGTGGCGTTCGTCTCCGGCGAGGCGGTTCAAGTTGCCGAGGACGCGCCGCTCGCCGATTGCAAGGCCGATGAGGACGACCGCCTGGTGCTCGGCGAGGCTCTCGCCGTTGGTGCGGAAGTGTGCGTCACCGGGGATGGAGCGTTGCTCGCGCTTGGGCGCATCGGACAAATGCGCATCGTGAGCCCCCGCGAGCTTTGGCAGCTGCTTCGCGAGCAGGAGCGGCAGTGAGCCGGCACGAGAAGCGCGAACCGCGCGTCGTTTTCGGCTTCCACTCCGTGCTCGCCCGCCTGCGCTCGGACCCTTCCTCGATCCTCGAGCTGTTCGTCGACGAGACGCGCAACGACGCCCGCATCCGGGATCTCGCAACCACTGCCGAGCGCGCGGGGGTCCGCGTGATGCGCGTGCCGACCAAGCGCCTGGACGGGTTCTACGGCGGCGGCCGGCACCAGGGCGTCGTCGCGCGCGTGGAAGTGAAGCGGGCCTCGGAGAGCCTGGACGAGATTCTTGAAGGGATCGAGAAGCCGCTGCTCCTGGTGCTGGACGGCGTCACCGATCCGCACAACCTCGGCGCCTGCCTGCGGGTGGCGAACGCCGCCGGCGCGCACGCGGTCATCGCCCCCAAGGACCGCTCCGCGGGCATCACCCCGGCCGTGTCCAAGGTGGCGAGCGGCGCCGCGGAATCCACGCCCTACCTAATGGTGACGAACCTGGCGCGCGCGCTCGAAGACCTCAAGGAGCGAAACATCTGGATCATCGGCGCCGACGAGCGCGCCGAGCAGACGCTGTATCAGGCTGACTTGCCGGGCTCGATCGCCTGGGTGCTCGGCGCCGAAGGCGAGGGCATGCGCCGCCTGACGCGCGAGAGCTGCGATCTCCTCGTGCGCATTCCCATGGGCGGCGACGTGGCGAGCCTCAACGTGTCCGTCTCCGCGGGCATCTGCCTTTTCGAGTCGGTTCGACGCCGTTCATGAGTCGCGAACAGGCCATCGCCGCCGCCGAGCGCTACTTCGACGAAGGGCGCTTCCTCTCAGACCTGGCGCGCCGCGTCGCCATTCCCACCGAGAGCCAGAACCCGGATCGCGCATCGGCCCTCAGGGACTATCTCGAGAACGAGATGGCCGAGTCCCTCGAGCGCATGGGCTTCACCTGCCGCATCCTGCCCAATCCGAGCGGGAAGCACGGGCCTTTCCTGATCGCCGAACGTATAGAAGATGCTTCATTAGCCACAGTCCTGACGTACGGCCATGGCGACGTGATCCGCGGCCAGGAGGAGCATTGGCAGCCCTGGAAGGTTTCCGTCGTCGGCGAAAAGATCTACGGCCGCGGCACCGCGGACAACAAGGGCCAGCACACCATCAACCTCGCCGCGGTCGAGACGGTGCTCAGGACGCGCGGCCGCCTCGGCTTCAACCTCAAGGTGCTGGTCGAGACCGGCGAGGAAGTCGGTTCAGCAGGGTTGAAGGCATTTTGCGAGCGGCACAAGAACGAGCTCAAGGCGGATGTCTTCATCGCCTCCGACGGGCCGCGCCTGCAGCCGGGACGGCCGACGCTCTTCCTCGGCTCGCGCGGCGCCTTCAACTTCGACATGGTCGCGGACTACCGCCCGGGCGGCCACCACTCGGGCAACTGGGGCGGCCTGCTCGCCAATCCCGGCATCGTGCTCGCGCACGCGATCGCCTCGATCACCGACAAGCGCGGCGCGATCCGCGTGCCCGAATGGCGGCCGAAGACTCTTACGGATGAGATTCGAAACGCTCTCAGAGATCTGGTCGTGGAAGGCGGTGAAGAAGGACCAGCGATCGACGCGGACTGGGGCGAGCCGGGGCTGACGCCTTCGGAGCGCGTCTTCGGCTGGTGCAGCTTCGAGGTGCTCGCGTTCGTCGCCGGCAATCCCGAGAAGCCGGTGAATGCGATCCCGCCGCGCGCGGCCGCGCATTGCCAGCTGCGCTACGTGGTCGGCATCGATCCCGCCGACATCCTGCCCGCGCTAAGGCGGCACCTCGACCGCGAGGGCTTTTCCAGCATCGAGCTTTCGCCTTCGCGAGAAGGTTTTTTTCCGGCGACGCGGCTCGATCCGGAGCATCCATGGGTGAAGTGGACGGAAGAATCGATCGCGCGCACCACCGGCGCGAAGCCCGCGATCCTGCCCAACCTCGGCGGCTCGCTGCCGAACGACGTCTTCTCCGACACGCTCGGCCTGCCGACAGTTTGGATCCCGCACTCCTACGCCGCCTGCTCGCAGCACGCGCCGAACGAGCACCTGCTCGCGCCGGTTGCGCGCGAAGGCCTGCGCATCATGACCGGGCTGTTCTGGGACCTCGGACAAACGGACAAATTCGCGCCGTTTCCTGTCAGGAAATCCTGACAACTCTGCTGTTCTTGTTGCCGCGCCCTCTTCGTGTTGGGTATCGTGCCCGCAAGGGGGAGGCGGGTGCAGAGCGCGCTCACGCGGGAGGACTTCGTCTGGCTGGCGGGCAGCCTGTGCCAGCTCAACCGCGTTCCCTTCGATCCGAATCTCCTTCTCCAGCGCTTCCCCGCGCCGCATAGCGTAGGCCAGTTCATCGAGGCGGCGCGCGCGCTTGGGCTGCGCACCGGCGAATCGCGCCTGAAGAACGGCGATCTCAAGGCGCTGCGCCAGCCTTGCATCGGCTTCCTGAAAGCCGCCGCCTCGAAGCCGGCGATCCTCGTCAAGAGCGACGGCAGCCGGCTCCTTTACTTCGAAGCGGGCGAGAAAGCGCCCAGGACCGCGCCGCTCGCCGAGGCCGAGACGCTGTTCGAGCCCGAGGTGATCCTGGTGCGCCACGAAGCGTCCGAAGCGCGGCGCGCCGACGGCGCGCCGGCGCCCGCGCGCTTCGGCTTTCGCTGGTTCTGGGCCGAGCTCCTGCGCCACAAGGCGGTGTGGCGCGACGTGCTCGCCGCCTCGCTCTTCATCCAGCTCATCGGCCTGGCGACGCCGCTCGGCACGCAGGTGGTGATCGACAAGGTGGTCGTGCACCAGACGACGAGCACCCTCGTGGTGATCGCGGTCGCCCTCGCCATGTTCCTCCTCTTCAACGCCGCCATGAGCTGGCTGCGCCAGTACCTCGTGCTGCACACCGGCAACCGCGTCGACGCGGCGCTGGGCAGCCAGGTGCTGCGCCACCTCTTCGGCCTGCCGCTTCCCTACTTCGAGCACCGGCCGACCGGCACGCTGGTGGCGCGCGTGCACGCGGTGGAGACCGTGCGCGAGTTCATGGCCGGGGCGGCAGTATCGCTCGTCCTCGACCTGCCCTTCCTCTTCGTCTTCCTCGCGGTGATGTTCTGGTACAGCTGGCAGCTCTCTCTGATCGCGCTCGGGCTCCTGGTCCTCATTGTTCTCACAAGTCTTTTCGTGACCCCCGTCCTGCGGGCCCGGCTCAACCGGCAGTTCCTGCTCGGCGCGCGCAACCAGGCCTTCCTCACCGAGTACGTGGCGGGCATCGAGACGGTGAAGTCGCTGCAGATGGAACCGCGCCTCGAGTCGCGCTACGACGACTACCTCGCCGCCTACCTCGCCGCCGGCTTCTCTACGCGCCAGCTCTCCAACACCTACAACGTCGTGGCCAACGCTCTGGAGCAGGCGATGACCCTCTCGATCCTCTGCATGGGCGCGCTGCTCGTCATGAGGAACGACGGCTTCACCATCGGCATGCTGGTCGCCTTCCAGATGTTCGCCGCGCGCCTCGCGCAGCCGATGCTGCGCCTCGCCGGGCTGTGGCAGGAGTTCCAGCAGGCCTCCATCGCCGTGAAGCGCCTGGGCGATATCATGGACGCCCCGGCCGAGCCGCAGGCCCTCACTCCCTCGCGCGCCGCCGCCGGCAAGGGTGAGATCGAGGTGCGCGAGGTGTCCTTCCGCTACTCGAGCGAGCACCCGGTGCTCTTCCGCAACCTCAGCCTCTCGCTGAAGCCCGGCAGGCTCACCGTGCTCACCGGCCCCTCGGGCTCGGGCAAGAGCACCCTCGCCAAGCTGCTGCTCGGCTTCTACCAGCCCGACGACGGCCAGATCCTCGTCGACGGCCTCGACGTGCGCCATCTTTCCGCCAACGAGCTGCGCCAGAACTTCGGCATCGTGCCCCAGGAAACGGTGCTCTTCAGCGGCACCATCTACGAGAACCTGCTCGCCGCCAACCCCAACGCCGCCTTCGCCGACGTGGTCAGCGCCTGCAGGATCGCCGAAGTCCACGACGTGATCGAGAAGCTGCCCAAGGGCTACAACACCGAGATCGGCGAGCACGGCGTCGGCCTCTCCGGCGGGCAGAAGCAGCGCCTCGCCATCGCGCGCGCCATGCTCAAGCGCCCGCGCGTCCTCATTTTCGACGAGGCGACGAGCAACCTCGACCAGCAGACCGCCGAGCGCTTCGCACAGACGGTCAACAAGCTGAAAGGCGTCGCGACCATGCTCTTCATCGCTCATCAACTGCCGAAGGGTCTCGCGGTCGACGAGGTGTTCAGCCTGAACGCGGAAAAGGCAACCCAGATGGTCAAGCTCGGCTGATGGCGCAGTCGTCCGACTTCGCGCCCGCGCTGCTGCGCATCCAGGAGAAGCCCCCGGCGCCGCTCGCCGGCTGGACGCTGCGCATTCTTCTCGGTTTGCTGATCTGCCTGTTCCTCTGGGCGGTGCTCGGGCGCCTGGACATCGTCGCGGTCGCCGACGGCAAGCTCGTGCCCTCGGGCTACCTGAAGATCGTGCAGCCTGCCGAGCAGGGCATCGTCAAGGAGATCCTGGTGCGCGAAGGCGAGCAGGTGAAGGCGGGGCAGGTGCTGGCGCGCATGGACGCCGCGCTCACCTCGGCCGACGTCGGCTCGATCCGCACCGAGTTCGAGCACCGGCGGCTCGCGCTGCGGCGCATCGACGCGCAGCTCGCCGGGCGGACGCTCGCCGCGGAGAAGGGCGATCCGCCCGCGCTCTACGCGCGCATCGCGGCGCAGCACCGCGCCAATGTGCGCGCCTACCAGAACGCGCTCGCGCAGGAGAAGAGCCTGCTCGAGAAGGCGCGGCACGATCTCGCCGCGGCGCGCCAGACGCGCGCCAAGCTCGAGCAGGTGCTGCCGCACTACCGCGAGCAGGAGCAGGCGTTCGACAAGCTCGCCAAGGACGGCTTCGCCGGACGCATCATCGCCACCGACAAGCGCCGCGAGCGGATCGAGAAGGAGCAGGACCTGCGCACGCAGGAATTCATCATCCGCGCCAACGAGGCGCTGATCGCGCAGTCGGAGCAGAAGCTCGAGCAGATCACCGCCGACTACCGCCGCAGCCTCGAGAGCGAGCGCGTCGAGGTGGCGACGCAGCTCGACAAGGCCGCGCAGGAGCTCGCGCGCCACCAGCACCGCCAGGGGCTGCTCGAGCTGCGCGCGCCCGCCGACGGCACGGTGAAGGACCTCGCCACCCACACCGCCGGCACCGTCGCCGCGCCCGGCACCATCCTCATGACGCTCGTGCCCAACGATGAGACGCTGATCGCCGAGGTCTGGGTGGGCAACCAGGACGTCGGCTTCGTGCGGCCGGGGCAGGACGTGAAGATCAAGCTCGCGCCCTTCCAGTTCCAGAAATACGGCATGGTCGAGGGCGCGGTCGACCAGGTGAGCGCGGACGCCACCGAGGCGCCGTCGGCCAATACCCGCTCCGACGCGCTCTCGGGCCGCGACCGCCCCATGGGCCCGCTCGCCTTCCGCACCCTGGTGAAGCTCAAGGCGCAGCACCTCGACGCCGGCGAGCAGCGCTACAAGCTCGCGCCCGGCATGCAGGTCGCCGCCGAGATCCACCTCGGCACGCGCTCGGTGCTCGAGTACGTCCTCTCGCCGGTGCAGAAGGCCTTCCACGAGGCCGGCCGCGAGCGCTGATGGCTCGCGATGCGCTTTGAATGGGATCGCCGGAAGGCTGAGAGCAATCGAAGGAAGCACAAGGTCACGTTCGACGAAGCGGTCGGCGTTTTCTACGACCCCCTGTCCGCGACGTTCGTCGATCCTGACTCCTCCCCGGCGGAGCAGCGACTGATCACTGTCGGTCAATCCTCACTGGGCAGACTGCTCGTGGTAGCCCATACCGAAGAGGATGAGACAATCCGCATCATCAGTGCTCGACTAGCCACGGCGCATGAGCGCAAACGGCATGAAGGCTAAACGCACTACGAAGGTGGCCCAGATGAGAGCGGAGTACGACTTCGACTACTCGCAGGCCGTGCGGGGGAAGTACTACAAACGGCTCCTGAAGGAAGGTTCGAACGTCGTTGTGCTCGACCGCGACGTCGCCAAGGTCTTCCCTGACTCGGCCTCTGTCAACAAGGCGCTGCGATCGCTTCTGAGGACCAGACGCGTAAAGCGCTTGACGAGCCGTTCAACGGGCTGAACCTCGTTGTCCGGCTCGTTTCTGCCTTGACCGGATGCGCCGACGCAGTTCCGCAGTCGAGATGGTGCGCTTCGCATCGGCCTCCGCAACTCCACGTTCGATCATCAGGTGAAAGGCAAGCTCACGGACAATCTCCTCGCGCGAGCTGTTCTCCGGCTGGCGCTGAATGAGGCGGATGAGCTCTTTCTTCGCTGTGGACATGACAGACTGGCTGCTGCGACCGCCATTCTGCCTCGGTCGGCCGGCAATCGCAGCGGTCGCTGAAACCAAGCGGCCCCGTCCCGGTCAGACCTCCATGGCCGAGAAGCGCATGGAGTACGTGCCGCCCGACCCGACGAAGATAGAGAACTCCGACCAGGCGATCCGCTTCTGGGCGAGGACGCTGGAGGTCAAGGAGGAGAGGCTCAGGAAGGCGCTGAAGAAGGCCGGGCCGCTCCTCGAGGACGTAAAGCGCGAGATCGGCAGCTACGGTCCCGGCTGAGCGCCGGTTTGTTGTTATAATCCGCGCCCTTCCTTGCCACACCGTTACGCATGACGGGTGGCCTATCCCATAAGGAGATATCTGGCATGCGGCATTACGAGATCGTTTTCATCGTCCATCCCGACCAGAGCGAGCAGGTGCCCGCGATGGTCGAGCGCTACAAGGGCCTGATCGCGGCGCGCAAGGGCACGGTGCACCGCCTCGAGGACTGGGGGCGCCGGCAGCTCGCCTATCCCCTCGCCAAGGTGCACAAGGCGCACTACGTGCTCATGAACATCGAGTGCGACAACGAGACGCTGCAGGAGCTCGAGCACTCGTTCAAGTTCAGCGACGCGGTGCTGCGCCACCTCACCGTGAAGATGCCCAGGGCCTGGACGCAGCCCTCCCCGATGATGAAGGAGGAGAAGTCCAAGTCGATGATGGGCGAGCGCGGCGCCGGCGAGGCGAAGCCCGCCGAGGCGAGCCCTGCGGCGCCCGCGCAAGCCTGAACCGGCTAGAGATCTCGGGAAAAGTGGTGGAGCTGGGGGCCTTGCGCTACACGCCGGCGGGCGTGCCGGCGGTGGAGTTCAAGCTGGCGCACGAGTCGGAGCAGCCGGAAGCCGGCGGCCGGCGCAAGGTGCAGGCGGAGATCGGCGCCATCGCCTTCGAGACGCAGGCGCGGCTGATGGCGCAGGCGAGATTGAACTCCCGGGTTTCCGTGCAGGGGTTCCTCGCCGCCAGGAGCAAGCGCTCCAGGCGATTGGTTTTGCACGTGACGAACATCGAATTTTTGGAAGGAGACGGAGATGCCTCCGCGTCGTAACCTGAAGGGCAAGGGCAAGGGGAAGTTCGGCAAGGACAAGAAGGACAAGGGCCAGCGGGCGCTGTTCCGCCGCCGCAAGTTCTGCCGCTTCACCGCCGAGAAGGCCGAGTGGATCGATTACAAGGACATCGAGGTCCTCAAGGACTTCGTCAACGAGACCGGCAAGATCATCCCGGCGCGCATCACCGGGACCGCGGCCGGCTACCAGCGGCAGCTCTCCGAGGCGATCAAGCGCGCGCGCTTCCTCGCCCTGCTGCCCTACACCGATCTCCACTGAGGCAGAAAGGGTAAATGAGGATGCAAGTCATTCTTCTCGAAAAGGTCGCCAACCTCGGCGAGCTGGGCGCGGTGGTGAAGGTGAAGGACGGCTTCGCGCGCAACTTCCTCATCCCGCAGGGCAAGGCGAAGCGGGCGACGCCGGAGAACCTGAAGGCCTTCGAGGCGCGCCGGGCGGAGCTGGAGAAGGCGCAGGCCGAGGCGCTCGCCAAGGCCAAGGAGCGCGGCGCCAAGCTCGACGGCCTGACGCTGCAGATCACGCAGAAAGCGGGGCTGGACGGGCGCCTGTTCGGCTCGGTCACCAACTACGACATCGTCGAGGCGCTGCAGAAGCAGGGCCATGACGTCGAGCGCGCGCAGGTGCGCATGCCGCAGGGGCCGCTCAAGCAGGTCGGCGACTACCCGATCGCCATCGCGCTGCACACCGACGTCACCGCGACCATCACCGTCTCCGTGCTCGGCGAGCAGTAGGCGCCCGCAAGCGGAAAAAAGGGCTGCCCGGCAGCCCTTTTTTTGCGGGTGTAAACTGTATAAATGCACAGTACGGGCTGTTTCGCAGGCGGCGCCGGTTCTCCCCAGCTTATCGACCGGTTGGCCACAGGTTTTCCACAGCTCGCTTTGCCGTTAATCGTTGATTCGTTTTTGTTAAACGGCGAGGCTGTGGATAGCGTTTTGCCGATGCGGAAGATTTCTCCCGTTTTTTCCCGGAGTGCTTAGCATGCGTTCCGGGGAGGACAACAGGACATGGCGCTCGCGCAGCCGGTAGCGCGGCAGGAAAGCGCGGATTCGGTGCTCGCGCTGAGGGTGCCGCCGCACTCGGTCGAGGCGGAGCAGTCGCTGCTCGGGGCGCTGCTGCTCGACAACCAGGCGTTCGACCGCGTCGCCGATCTCGTCTCGGGCGAGGACTTCTACCGCGACGACCACCGGCGCATCTGGCGCCACGTCGCCAGGCTCGTCGAGGCGAGCCGGCCGGCGGACGTGGTCACCGTCGCCGAGTCGATCGAGGCGAGCGAGGACAAGGACAAGGCGGGCGGGCCGGCGTACCTCGCCGCGCTGGCGCAGAACACGCCGAGCGCGCTCAACATCCGCCGCTACGCGGAGCTGGTGCGCGAGCGCGCGGTGCAGCGGCGCCTCGCGCACGTCGCCACCGAGATCGCCGAGACGGCGCTCTCGCCCTCGGGCAAGGACGTCGGCCAGCTGCTCGACGAGGCGGAGTCGAAGATCTTCCAGATCGCCGAGTCGGGCGCGCGCAAGGACCAGGGCCTGCTCGGCATCGCGCCGATCCTCGCGCGCGTCTACGAGCGCATCGACCACCTCTACCACCAGGACAACCCCTCGGACGTCACCGGCGTGCCGACCGGCTTCACCGAGATCGACCAGCGGACCGCCGGCCTGCAGCCGGGCGACCTCATCATCATCGCCGGGCGGCCCTCGATGGGCAAGACCGCGTTCGCCCTCAACATCGCCGAGCACGTGGCGCTGCACCCCAGCGTGCGGCTGCCGGTGGCGATCTTCAGCATGGAGATGAGCGCGAGCCAGCTCGCCATGCGCATGCTCTCCTCGATCGCGCGCGTCGACCAGCACAAGCTGCGCACCGGGCGGCTGAACGACGAGGAGTGGTCGCACCTCACCGAGGCGATGGGCAAGCTGCACGAGGCGAGCATCTACGTCGACGAGACCGCGGCGATGAACGCGCTGGAGGTGCGCGCGCGCGCGCGGCGCCTGAAGCGCGAGTACTCGAAGCTCGGCCTGGTGATCGTCGACTACCTGCAGCTCATGTCGGCCTCCAGCCAGGGCGAGAACCGCGCCACCGAGATCTCGGAGATCTCGCGCTCGCTCAAGGCGCTCGCCAAGGAGCTGGAGGTGCCGGTGATCGCGCTCTCGCAGCTCTCGCGCGCGGTCGAGCAGCGGAACGACCGGCGCCCGATGATGTCGGACCTGCGCGAGTCGGGCGCCATCGAGCAGGACGCCGACGTCATCCTCTTCATCTACCGCGAGGAGGTGTACTCGCCGGAGAAGGAGGAGGCGAAGGGCCGCGCCGATGTGATCATCGGCAAGCAGAGGAACGGCCCGATCGGCCGCGTCGACCTCACCTTCCTCGGCCGCTTCACGCGCTTCGC
>JBQTJF010000242.1:0-15947 GCA_052387375.1 Betaproteobacteria bacterium | reverse complement strand
CATGAAGCTGAAACACCTGCTCGCCGCCGCAGCTTTCCTCCCCACGGCAGCGGCGGCGGGCGAGGGAGACTGGGGCATCAACCTCTACGGCGCCTCCTACCACTTCCAGCGCGAGCGCGCGCGCGAGCTCGGCGTCGACAACGAATGGACCCCGGGGCTCGGCCTGCGCTGGCGCCGCCCGGCCGCGGCGCGCTGGCAGTGGGTGATCGACGCCGGCGTCTACCGCGACTCCGGCCGCAACACCGCGCTGGTCGCCGGCGCCGGCGCCCTCTGGCACGCCGGCGAGCGGCTGCGCCTGGGCGGCGCGGCGGCATTTCTCCACAGCGACACCTACAACCGCGGCGACCCGGCGCTCGCGCCGGTGCCCCTCGCCGCCTACGAGCTGCGCCGCGTCACGCTCAACGCCGCCTACCTGCCCAAGGTGCGGGAGATCAACGAGGTTGCGACCCTGGCCCTGTGGGCCACGCTCTGGCTGCGCCAGAGCCGGTAGACTTGCGCCAATGGGAGGAAGGGATACCACGGTGCTCTTCGCCGGGGTGTGCGACGCGACGCTCGACGCCGTCGCCCCCTGCTTCGAGCGCCTGCGCGAGGCCACCCGCGCCGCGGGCGGGCGCGTCATCAAGACCATCGGCGAGGACCTGATGGCGCTGTTCCCCTCGCCCGACGCCGCCGCTTCCGCCGCCGCGGCGATGCAGAAGGCGATCGAGGGCATGCCCGAGGGCGCGACCCGGCCGGGCGTGCGCATCGGCTTCCACAGCGGCCCGGTGATCAACCGCGACGGCGACGTGTTCGGCGACACGGTCAACATGGCGGCGCGCCTCGCGCAGCAGGCGATCCGCGAGCAGATCATCACCTCCGCCGACACCGCGCAGAGCCTCTCCGAGCACTTCAAGGCCTGCCTGCGCCGGCTCTACGCGGTGGAGCTCAAGGGCAAGGCCGAGGAAGTCGACCTGTGCGAGGTGGTGTGGCGCGTCGGCAGCGGCACCGACACCTTCACCTTCGAGGCCGGCATCAAGGCGGCGATGGCGGCGAAGGCGGCGAAGCTGCGCCTGGTGCACAACGACCGGGAGATCCCGCGCCGGCGCGACGCCGACTCCTTCGTCATCGGCCGCGACGCCGAGTGCGACCTGCCGATCACGCACCACCTCATCTCGCGCAAGCACTGCTCGATCCAGAAGCGCGGCGACAAGTTCGTGCTCGCCGACCAGAGCTCCAACGGCACCTTCGTCACCGTCGAGGGCGACACCGAGTTCGCGCTGCACCGCGAGGAGTTCATCCTGCGCAAGAGCGGCTGCATCTCCTTCGGCCAGCCGCGCGCCAGCTCGGAGCACTACATTGAGTTTTTCCTTGAGTAGGTTCGTATTGATGTGCGGATTGCTTTTCCTGGCAAGTCCGTTGCTTGCCCAGAACGAATACGCCGGCACCTGGACGGCGCGCCATCCCAACGGCGGCACCGTCACCCTGGTCCTCGAGCAGCAGGGGCCGGGCGAGGTGGCCGGCAGGCTCGAGGGCAACGGCGCGAGCTTCGACGTCGACGCCGAGGTGCGCGCCGACGGCATCGTCGGCATGGTGAGCGGCAACGAGGCGATGGTCTACCTGACCGGGCGGCTCTCCGGCAACACGCTCCTCGTCATGCTGGTCGAGCCCGGCCCCAACGGCCAGCCCAACATGCAGACCGCGCGGCAGATCCGCTTCTCGCGCTAGACCCCGAAATCAGGGACAGACCACGTTTTCGGCTTCAGCGCGCCCGGCAGGTAAAGCGGATGCGCCGGGTGCCCGTCGCTGTTCACCCGCAGCAGGTAAAGAGGAATCCTCCTGGAAACGAGAAAGCCGACGACCTCCTCCGCCCGCCCCCGGTGCGCGCCATGGTTGCCCCAGGCGCACACCACGATCGCTGAGCCGCGCGCGGCGCGCAGGATCGCCGCGTCGTTCCCCCGCCCCACCGGGTCGCGCGCGCGCTTCATCTCCGCGGGGTCGGTGGCGCGCCGGCCGAAGAGGTTGGTGACGATGAGCGCGCCGTAGCCCCAGCGCTCGGCATAGTTGCGCGCGCGGGTGCACGAGGGGTCGAGCCGCCGCTCGTCGGCGGTGCTCGGGTTGAGCATCAGGAAGTTCGCCGCCGGCCGCGACTCGTCCCAGCGCCGCCACAGCAGGTAGCGCCAGCGGCGGCAGGCGGAAAATTTCGCGCCCGCGGAGCCTTTCACGCCTGAAGATTAGTTCAATACCCGCCCACCGGGTGGCGCTTCCGCCGCTCCTGCTTTCCGATGCGAATTCCTTTAGATTGCGGCCGTGAGCCGCGTGTTCCTCGACTACGACCAGAAGGCGCTCGACGACGCCTACGACCAGTCGGTGTACGCGCCCAATCGCGAGCAGCTCCTCGCGCGTTTCGCGCAGGCTAGCGAGCTGGCACGCAAGCGCCTGGGCGCGCCGCAGCGCCTCGCCTACGGCACGAAGCCGAACGAGAAGCTTGACGTTTTTACAAGCAAGAAACCCAATGCGCCGGTAAACGTGTTCGTCCACGGCGGCGCCTGGCGGGCGGGGGAGGCGAAGAACTACGCCTGGCCCGCGGAAATGTTCGTGCGCGCCGGCAGCCACTACGTCGCCCTCGACTTCGACAACGTGCTCGAGACCGAGGGCGACCTCCTGCCGATGGCAGAGCAGGTGCGCCGTGCCTTGGCCTGGGTGTTCCTGAACTGCTCGAAGTTCGGCGGTGACCCCCAGCACCTGTACGTCTCGGCCACGTCCTCCGGCGCGCACCTCGCCGGCTGCGCCGCGATCACCGACTGGAAGAAGGACTTCAACCTGCCGCCCGACTTCGTCAAGGGCTACGTGCTGGTGAGCGGCATGTACGACCTGCGCGGCCCGCGCCTGTCCAAGCGCTCGGCGTACGTGAAGTTCACCGACGCCATGGAGATGGCCCTCTCGCCGCGCCGGCACGCCGCGCGCGTGGCGGCGCCGGTGGTGCTCGTCTACGGCTCGCTCGAGACGCCGGAATTCCAGCGCCAGTCGCGCGAGTTCGCCGACGCGCTGCGCCAGGCCGGCAAGCCCGTGTCGCTGATCCTCGCCGAGGGCTACAACCACTTCGAGATCGCCGACACGCTCGGCAACCCCTACGGCCCGGTCGGCCGGGCTGTTTTGGAGCAGATGAAGCTGTAAGCAGCTCTAATCAGGGACAGACCACGTTTTTTTCACGGATCGGCCATGCTTCCGATCGGAAGCATTTCAAGCCTGCTGACCTTCCTTCCGATGCCCCGCTTGGAAGAAAAAACGTGGTCTGTCCCTGATCTTCGGATCTAGCCCGCCAGCAGGCGGGCGAGCTCCTCCTCCTCCACCAGGCGGATCGACTTCTCGCGCGCGAAGGCCTTCGCCGTGTCGGTCACCTCGCCGGCGGCGACGTACATCCGGCTGAAGACGCCGCGCTCGGCGGTGGCGGCGTCGAACTCGCGCAGCGGCTCGACGCCGGTGCGGGTGGCCTTCCAGCGCTTCGCCGCGACCAGGGTCGTGCGCCCCTCGTGCACCAGCTCGAAGTCCGTGGCGCCCCCGGCGCGCGCCACGCTGTAGCCCTCGCGCCGGAACGCCGCTTCGAGCGCGCGCGAGAATTACTACCAGGACATGCCGCGCGCCCGCGCCCGCGTTGCGGCGACCTTCTTCGCGCCAGGCCGGCGCAGCTCCTTCGACAGGACGTACAGCCCGATCAGCAGGAAGGGCAGCGCGGCGAAGGCGGCGTAGACCGTCGGCACCAGCAGGCGCAGCAGGAAGAACGCCGCGGCGCCGGCGCCGAAGCTCACCCACCAGCGCGAGCGCAGCAGGATGGAGAAGAGCGAGTTCTGCGGCAGCTTCACGGCGGGGAATTCTAGTGCGGGAACGGCGGTTGCTCGCGCCCGGGTGCGCGCGCGGCCGCGCGCGCACAACGCAAGCCACGAAGGAGACGCGCATGAACATTTCCGGCATCCGCGAGCACATGAAGGTCGTCGGCTCCGACCGCCAGCCGGTGGGCACGGTCGACCACGTCGAGGGCGACCGCATCAAGCTCACCAGGAGCGACCCGCAGTCGGGCGGCAGGCACCACTACATCCCCGGCGACTGGGTCGAGCGCGTCGAGGGCGAGGAGGTCTGCCTGCGCCAGAGCGCCCGGGAGGCCTGCGAGCAGTGGCGCACTGACTGACCGGAGGAAGTGCAGCGGGCGGGGACTTGGGGAAATCGGGCTCTGACCCCGATTTTCGGGCCGAGTAAGGAATCGGCCCGCGGCTTTGACTATAGTGCGCCCATGCCCCCCCGCTCCTTCGACGCCATCGTGGTCGGCGCCGGCCAGGCCGGTCCCGCCCTGGCCGCGCGCCTCGCCGGCGCCGGGCAGAAGGTGGCCATGGTCGAGCGCGGCGCCTTCGGCGGCACCTGCGTCAACGACGGCTGCACGCCGACCAAGACCATGATCGCCAGCGCCTACGCCGCGCAGCTGGCGAGGCGCGGCCGGGAGTACGGCGTGCGCGGCGCCGGGAAAGTCCGCGTCGACATGAAGCGCGTCAAGGCGCGCAAAGACGCGGTGGTGGCGCACTCCTCCGGCAACGTCGCGAAGTGGATGCGCGGCACCAAGGGCATCACGGTCATCAGGGGACACGCCCGCTTTGTCGACGAGATGTCCATGCGGGTGAAAAACGAGATCCTTTCGGCCTCGCGCATCTTCCTCGACGTCGGCGGCCGGCCGCTGGTGCCGAAGATGCCAGGCCTCGACAAGGTCCCCTACCTCACCAACCAGTCGATCATGGAGGTCGACTTCCTGCCGCGGCACCTCGTGGTCATCGGCGGCAGCTACATCGGCCTGGAGTTCGCGCAGGCCTTCCGCCGCTTCGGCTCGCGCGTCACGGTGATCGAGATGGCGCCGCGCCTGGTCGGCCGCGAGGACGAGGACGTGTCGCGGGCGTTGCAGGAGATCCTCGAGGCCGAGGGCATCGAGGTGCGGCTCGAGGCCGAATGCCTGGAGGCGAGGAAGACCGCCGGCGGCGTCTCGGTCGGCCTCGCCTGCGCCGCCGGCGCGCCGCGCACGAGCGGCTCGCACCTGCTGCTCGCTGTGGGGCGCGTGCCGAACACCGAGGACCTGGGGCTGGAGGCCGCCGGCATCAAGACCGACAAGCGCGGCTACATCGAGGTGGACGAGCAGCTGCGCACCACGAACCCGAATGTCTGGGCGCTCGGCGACTGCAACGGCAAGGGCGCCTTCACCCACACCGCCTACAACGACTACGAGATCGTCGCCGCCAACCTCCTCGACGGCGCCTCGCGCAAGTACACCGACCGCGTCCCGGTGTACGCGCTCTACACCGACCCGCCGCTCGGAAGAATCGGCTTCTCTGAAAAGGAAATACGAGAGAAGGGCATCAAAGCACTGGTCGGCAAGCGGCCCATGAGCCGCGTCTCGCGCGCGGTCGAGAAGGGCGAGACGCAGGGCTTCCTCAAGATCCACGTCGAGGCGGACTCCGGGCGCATCCTCGGCGCGGCGCTGCTCGGCACGAGCGCCGACGAGGCGGTGCACTCGCTCATCGACGCCGTCTATGCGCGCCTGCCCTACACCGAGTTCCAGAAGCGCGTGCGCATCCATCCCAACGTGAGCGAGCTGCTGCCCTTCGTCCTGGAGGACGCGAAGCCGGTCTGAGGGGGAAAAAAATGGGTACGATCGTACCCATTGCCCTCGCCGGCGCCCGCTTCCAGCCCCTCCCGGCCTTATCCCGCCGTCCCGCCGTCGGCCTTCCGGCCAGCCGCGATTGGCCATCCGGCCAGTTCCCGCGCGCGCTGCGGCGCCCTACGCTCTTCGCACGAATCGCAGGGGAGGCAGCGTGTTCGAGACCGAGACCAGCCGCACCGAGGAGCTGCGCGACGACCTGCCGGAAGCGCCGCGCGCCGCCTCGGGCTGGGACCGGCTCGCCACCTTCTGCGCCGGCATCTTCGCCGGCGTGCTCGCCGCGCTGCTCCCGCCCGTGCTCGCGCTCGCCTCGCTGGACGAGGGCGCGGGCAGCGTTTTTCCCCCGGCGCCCTACTTCCTCCTCGCCTTGGGCGTCGGGCTCTTTATTGGCCTGGCACTGCTCGCCGTCAGCGCCAGGCACCCGTGAAAAGGGGCGCGCCATGGCAAAGGAGCTTCTCAACCTCTACCTCAACCAGCAGGGGCAGTGGCTGCCCGGGCAGCCGGCGGAGGTGAAGTCGCAGCGCGCGGTGAACCTGAACGGCGCCAACCTGCGCGTGCACGAGGCGGCGCGCTCGGGCTCGGCGCTCCTCTCGCCCGCCGGCGCGCCGCTCGCCGCCTACGGCGACGCCGAGGTGTACCTGAAGATCACCTACATCCTCTACACGGTCGGCAACCCAGCCTGCTCGAGCGTGCGCTACCGCGCGTTCTTCAACGCGCACTGCATCTTCGAGCGCTACTAGGGAGGCCATCCCGGACGGGACCAACGACACCGGACGGGGTTTCGGGCGGCCCGGCTGCTTCCGGCGCCGCCCGTCTTTTTCGAAGGCGCAGCGGGTAGGAGGCGGGGTCACCCCCGCCGTCCTCCCACACCACCGGACGTGCGGTTCCGCATCCGGCGGTTCATGAAGTGCGCTGGAAGCGCTGCACGGTATCGAGCAGCGACAGCCCCAGTTGATCGAACCAGGACTTCGGGTAGGCCAGATGCATGTGGCTCGCGCCCGCGTTCCACCACGGGCCGCGTTGATTGCCCGCCGAGCGTCGTGCCTGTTCCTCCCGCAATCCGCGTTGCATCAAGTTACGCGCACGCGCAGACGCGCGCCTCCATTGCCGCCACAGGATGCAGCGCAATTTGCGCCGCAGCCATCCGTCTGCCTCTTCCAGCGCCCGCTTGGTCTCGGTCAGCTTGAAGTACGCCGCCCAGCCGCGCAGCAGCGGGTTAAGACTTCGAATCGTAGCAGCCACAGAGCGGCCCCGCGCACCTCGTAAGAGGTCCCGCACCTTATCCACCAGCCTCTCCAAGCTCGGTTTGGCGATTCGCAGCTTCGGTGTGCTGTGCCACGTCATGCTGTAGCCCAGAAACGTCCTCTGCCACGGTTGTGCCACGGCGCTCTTCGACTCATTGACTCTGAGCTTGAGCACCCGTCCGAGCCAGCCCGTGAGCCCGGCCCGCCTTGCGGCGTGCCTTCTATCCGTGGGCTGACGAGCCCCTGAACCATCATGCCCGCCTCGAGGTAGCGGCGGATCAGCTTGAGCACTCTTGGGTCCCCGATCTTCTTCGCCAGTTTGCCCATCAGGAGATCGTGGTCCACCCGGTCGAAGAACTTCTCCAGGTCGATATCCACCACCCAGCGCTTGCCCGCGGCCACGTGCTGCCTCGCCGCTTGCAGCGCCTGATGAGCGTTCCTTCCCGGCCGAAAGCCGTAGCTCGCCTCCGAGAAGTGCGGCTCGAAGATCGGTTGCAGCACTTGGTTCAACGCCTGCTGGATCAGACGGTCCACCACCGTCGGGATGCCGAGGGTTCTCACCCCGCCTCGCGGCTTGGGGATGTCCGCTCGGCGTACCGGCGCAGGCACATATCTGCCCGCCAGCAGCTTGGCCCTGATCGTGGGCCAGTGTTGCTTCAAGTGGTCCTTGAGCTCGGACACAGACAGGTCATCTACCCCCGCCCCACCCTTGTTCGCGACCACCCGCTGATACGCAAGCCAGAGGTTGCCGCGTTCCACCAGGGCTTCCATCGACCCTGCACCTTCCGCTTTCGTCCGCGCTCGGGCCGTCAAGTGCGCCTCGGCGCTCGCAGCAGGGTCGGCCGGATTCCGTCCCGCCTCGCCCGCCTGAGCCTTGCCATCTGGACACGCTTCCGCCTTCATCGGCCTCACTCGAGGTTCCCGCCGCCTACTTGCGGCACTTCACGTTCGGCCCTTCGGTGTCGCCACCTACTATGGCCTCTGCTGACTTCTGACGATCCATCCCGCAGCCTCTCGACCGCAGTAGCACAAGGCAGACCGCCAGATCTCCCCGGGTATTGCGCACTCACCTTCACGCTTATGCGCGTCGGACATACGCCGTGCCCTTCCGGACAGGGTTCGGGCTTCGACGATATTTGCCGCCTCACCCGGACACGGCGCCTGCTATCCGCTTCGTCTTCCTCGCGCCAGCGCTTTGCCTTCAGCTTCCTTCGGATTCGCAGTCGCCCGCGACACCCTTGCCGTTCGGCTAACACTTCCTCCTGTCAGGCGTGTAATGGACTCTCACCATCAAGTGAGTGCGCCCTGCCGGGCGCACAAAAAAAAGAAGCCGTCCGAAGACGGCTTCTTAGGGGTGGACCACTAACCCAAGGGAGGGAAGGGAAGTGGCCCAGGGGGAAGACCATTGTGCGCAGCCCCCCCGGCGTTGTCTGTCGCGCGCGCCGCGTTTTCGCTGTCGCCGCGCCGCTACAAGCGTTTCGTGTCAAATCCACGTAACGAGAAGGCCCTCTCCGCAAACACGGCGAGCTTGTCAGGGGCGGCCCGACAGCGGCTGCGTTGCGAAGAGGTCAGAGCAATTTTCCGGAAATACCGACATTTGCTCTGACCCCGTTTCACGTTTTCAGCAAAAAGGCCGCCCGCAGGCGGCCTCGTGAAGCGAAGCGCGGCTACGCTCTAGTAGCGCGTGCCGCCGGCGCCCGCCCGCTCATCCGGGCTGCCGGGCCAGTCCTGGCCCCGGCCGGCGCGCTCGTTCAGGCAGCGGACGCTGTCGTCGTCGCCGCATGCCTGCCAGGCGCTTTCGCGCGGGTTGTCGTACTCGCGGCTCGACGCGCCCGGCGCGGCGGTGCCGCCCGCGCCGACGTGCCTGCCGGTTTTCGTCGCGGTGCTGCCCGGGGGCGGCATGTTGCCGCTGCCCTGGCTCGCGCCGGAATACGTCCCCGGCCGCGTTTCCGGCTGGGTGGCCGTCTGCGCGAGCGCGAACTGGCTGAACGACGCGGCGAGCGCGCCGGAAAGCACCACGGTTGCGAATCGTTTCACTCAGACCTCCTTGCTCACAAAAAGCCCGGTTCCCCGGGCGGTCCCTCCACCACGCAAGCCCTATGCCCCTATAAGGCCGCGCGCGGGCCAGGTTCGCAATTCGAAACCGTGTCAACGGTACGATGCGTCCCTTGAAGGAGATCCGGTTTGGCACTGACACCAAAGACCTGCATCTTCTGTAACACGAGCAGCGAGAAGCTCGTGGTCGAGAACGCGCTCGCGCAAGCGGTGTACGACACCTACCCGGTGTCGCCCGGCCACACGCTCATCATCCCGCGCCGGCACGCCGTGACGATCTGGGACCTCACCCCCGAGGAGTACGCCGCGTGTTTCGAGCTGGTCCGCAAATCAAAGGACATCCTGGAATTGCGCCACAGGCCCGACGGCTTCAACGTCGGCGCCAACTGCGGCGTCTTCGCCGGGCAGTCGGTGATGCACGCCCATATCCACCTCATCCCGCGCTACCGCGGCGACGTCGCCGACCCGCGCGGCGGCGTGCGCAACGTCGTCCCGCACAAGGCGCACTACCAGCGCAAGAAGCCCGCTTGAGATCGGGGTCAGACCCCGATTAACGCTGCCGTTTCGTAGGTTCTGGTTTAATTTCCCCGCTCTCGAGCAGGCGCGCCAGGTCGCTGGCGCCGCCCACCAGCACGCCCTTCACGAACACCATCGGCAGCGTCGGCCAGCCGGTCCACATCTTGAGCGGCAGGCGCTCGCGCCAGCCGCCCAGGTAGCTGCCGTACTCGAGGTACTGGTACTCGAGCCCCGCCGCGTTGAGGAGCTTGCGCGCCTTCTTTCGGGAACGGGTTCTGGCGCATGCCCACCACCACGATCTCGTGCGCCGCGATCGCCGCCTGCACCTCCCGCACGATGCCGGTGCGGTAGCCCGCGATCTTGTCGCGGATGGCGGGATGGATGCGGTCTTCGCCAAGGATCATGCGCGGCATGCGGCCTCCGGGATGGGAGGCGCAGTATGGGCTATAGAAGCGGGCCATGTACGATGGATCCTCGACGAGGAGGAACCCATGAGCGCCGTCCCCAACCACGCCCTGCGCCAGTTGCGCGCCGGCAAGCTCGCCATCGGCCTGGGCATCGCCAAGGCGCGCGGCGTCGACATCGCGCAGATGGCGAAGACCTGCGGCTTCGACTGGCTGTTCATCGACTGCGAGCACAGCGCCATGGACCTCGACAGCGCGGCGCAGCTCTCCACCGCGGCGCTGCCGCTTGGCGTCACGCCGGTGGTGCGCGTCGCGGGCTTCGAGCACTGGCTCGCCTCGCGCATGCTCGACAACGGCGCCCAGGGAATCGTCTTCCCCCATGTCGACAATCGCATCGTCGCGCAGCGCGTGGCAAGCGCGTGCCGCTTCCCGCCGACCGGCAAGCGCTCCATGGGCGGCGGGCTGCCTCAGGTTTCCTATAAAAGTCTTCCGATCGGGGAAGTCGCCAAGGCGGTCAACGACGAGACGCTGGTGGTGGCGATGATCGAATCGCCGCAGGGCGTGGCGAACTGCGAGGAGATCGCCTCGGTCTCCGGCATCGACGCGCTCCTCATCGGCACCAACGATCTGTGCTTCGAGATGGGCATCCCGGGGCAGTTCGACGACCCGCGCGTCGCCGAGGCCTACACGAAGGTGATCGCCGCCTGCCGCAAGCACGGCAAGTTCCCCGGCATGGGCGGCCTCTACACGCCCGAGCTCCTCGAGCGGCACATCGGCATGGGCGTGCAGCTCGTGCTCTCGGGATCGGACTTCTCGCTCCTCATGCAGGCCGGCGCCGCGCGCGCCGGCCTGGTGCGCGGCTTCGAGAAAAAAGGGGTCTGACCCCTTTTACGGACTACACTGGGCGCATGGACATCATCGTCTGGATCGTCACTGGCGGCATCGTCGGCTGGCTCGCCCATTCGCTCGCCGGCCTGACCGCGGCCGGCGCCCCGCCGGTGTCGATGCTGATCGGCGCCGTCGGCGCCGTCGTCGGCGGCACCGCCCTGGCGCCGCTCTTCATCGTCGCGCCCCTCGAGACGGTGAGCGTGACGAGCTTCGCCTTCGCCGTCGTCGCCTCGGCGGCGCTGCTCGTGGTCGGCAACCTCGTCTACAGGCTCTGGAACGTCTGAGCGGCTAGCGCGCGACCACGCGCGCCACGAACGCCAGCACCTCGTCCTCGACGAGCTGGCGCGTCACCTTGTCGAGCGTGAAGGCGCCCGCCGCGCCGGCGAGCCCGCCCGCGCCCGGCGCTTCGCCCGAGTTGATCCACACCGTGCGGTTGTAGTGGCGCGTGGCGATGGCGAGCGAGCGCTGGTCCTCGTGCAGCGGCGCCTTGGTGCCGGAGGGCACGATGCGCAACGTGATCCCCGCCTCGGCCGGGCCGGTGGCGCCGCTGGTCGCGAACTCCTGCTCGACGATGCTGTAGCGGTGCCCGCGCTCCTCCAGCATCGCGCCGGCCGCCTCGAACACCGGGCGGATGACGCCGCGGCGCAGCTCGGCGAAGTCCTTCAGGAACCTCGCCTCGTCGCCGCGCGCCCGCTCCTCGCGCTCCGTGTCCGCGCGCCGGCGCGCGTCGTAGGCGTCGAGGAGCTTCGTCAGCTCTACCGTCAGTCGGTCGGCCATCGGGCCATCGTAGCTGGGAAAATGGGGACGTACCCTATTTTCCTGCTACCAGGACCACGCTCGCCATCGCGCTCGCATGCGCGTACAGTGCGCGCTCGCCGGAGGATCGCCCATGAGAAACACCACGCGCAACCGCAACAACCGCATGCGCCTGCAGAAGATCGGCAAGAAGCTGAAGCAGCTCGCCAAGGCCGCCAAGCGGGCGGCACGCAAGGCGCGCGCCGCCGTCCCCTGACCCCCGCACCCGCTCCTCGTCCGCTTCGAGAAGAGATAGGGGCTGGAAAAGGGGCTGCAAAGGGCCGATTGTGTCCCGATCGGGACACACCGCAGAAGAATCCCACTGTCATGACAAGCAGCGCCGCCAAGCGCAAGCCTAAGCAGCTCTCGGAGCTCGAGCGCGCGCGCTCGGCCTGTTCGGCGCCGTCAAGGGCGGGCCGCGCGACGTCGCCGAGCGCCACTCGGAGTATCTGAAGGCGAAGCTGCGGTGAGGCGGCGAGCGCCGCGCGCTTCGGCCTGCCGCGCGGCCGGTGCAGGTTGCCTTCGACTACCTCGGGGGAAAGCGCGTTGTCGACGAGAAACTTCACGGCGCCGCTAAGGGAAGCTCGCGCTCGCGCACTGCCTCAGCGGCGTATTGCAGGGCCTCTGTGATATCGGCCTCGACCAGATCGGGGTAGGCCTTGAGAATCTCCGCGTGCTTCATGCCGTCGGCGACCATGCCGACGACCGTAGCGACCGGAATGCGCAGCCCGCGGATGCAGGGCGCGCCCCCCATCTGCTTCGGATTCACGGTGATCCGGGTGAATTTCATAGCCTGATCCATCGAAGCCTGCTCGCGGTTTTACTTGCCGGCCATGCGTCCCGCAGTTGAGGGATCTGACCCCCGCGCAGTCGCCGAACCTCGGTTCATGTTCTCCAGTCATCCCCGGGCATGATGCGATGCATGAACTCGTCGAACAGCGGCACTGTAAAAGCAGTGTCGCCGTGGCTCGGGCTCCAGATCATTCCCTTTGCGATGAGCTGATTGCGAGTGGGTCCCAGCGACGTCACTCTCCGGTCGAGCTTATCGGCGATGTCGCCGGATCGATGGGGGCCGGGGCCGAGCTCGGCCATTGCCCGCAGGTATTTTTTCTCCAGAGGCGTAAGCCGATCAAAGCGCACGCGGAAGAAGCTCTCGTCGAGTGCGGCAACCGCTGTCTTCGAGGCCGCCTCGACATCTTGCCGCGAGATCGGCGACGCGTCCGCAGCGCCCCACGCGTGCTTGCCCCACTCCTGCAGGAAATAAGGATAGCAATGGGTCTCGCGCAGAATCAGCGCCAATGCATCGCCGAGCACCTCGACGCCCTGGTCCCGGGCGGGTTTGGCGATCGCGATGCGCGCGGCGGCGTCGGGGAGCGCGCCGATCATCGGGAAATCGAACAGGCGCTCGGCGTAGGATTTGGCGCGGCCCATTTGCCCCCTGAGCTGCGGCAGACCGGCTCCCGCGAGAACCACCGGCAAACGGCGCTGCGCGGTGCGGTGCAAGGCCGTGATGAGCGCCGCGAGCTCCTCTTCCTCTACGTACTGCAGCTCGTCGATGAAGAGCGCGAGCGCCGTGCCCGCCTGCTGCGCGGCGGCGCCCACCACTTCGAGCAACGCCTGCAGATCGTGCTCCAGGTCGCCGTTGTCCGCGAGCCCCGGCTCAGGATCGAAGTCGATGCCGACCTCGATGTCCTGGTACTTCACCTTGAGCGCGCGCGCAAAGCCGGCCAGTCCTCTGAGCGCGCGCTGGGCCAGGTCCTTGGCCTTCTCGTTCCGGGAAAGCCGCAGCAAGGCTTGCCGCAGCTGCGGCGCCAGCATGGCTGGCAGGGAGCGTCCTTCCGGCGCTTCGATTCGCACGCTCTGGATGCCGGCTGCCTCTGCATCATCGCGCATGCGGTCGAGCAGAACTGTCTTGCCGACTCCGCGGAGTCCAACCATCAGGATGCTCTTCGTCGGCAACCCGAGCCGAACCCGCTCGATCGCGACCCTCACGGTCTCGCGTAGCTCGTCGCGGCCCGCCAACTCGGGGGGTGGAGTGCCTGCGCCAGGGGCGAAAGGGTTGCGAACCGGATCCATTGGCGCCGGATTATACGCACTTTAGCTAGTTTATGTAATTCATATAAACAAGCTAACTTTAGTAAAAACTAAGGACTCGCTTACCTCCAACCTCCCAGAAAACTGGCACTCGGTAGATGGACAGAACCGACTCCAATTCCTACCGCGCCAGCGGATCGGGCCTGAGCTGCAGCTTGATCGCCTTGGGCCGGTTCTCCTTGCCGCCCTCGTTGTGGAAGGGCGTCCTCGTGCCGGTCGTCGTCCAGATGCCGCGGCCCTTCCAGCCGGCCTTGTCGTCGTCGATGCGCCCGTCGACGTTCTTCGGGAAGAGGCCCGAGGGATAGGGCAGGCGCAGCGTCACGAACTTGCCGTCGACGAAGGGCAGGATCGAGTCGGAGCCGTTGCCCATGGCGATGGGAATGTTTTCTCCCAATCCCAGGACGCCAAACCAGTCGACCCAGACGTAGTAGCTGGTTTCCGCGCTGCCCGGGTCCTTCACGTCGCGCAGCTGCGGCCCGGGGAAGCGGTGCAGCGTCCAGCCCTCGGGGCAGTGCTTGCCGATCGCCGCGGGGCCGTTGGTCACCTTGCACTTCCGGCGGTCGAACGAGGCGAGGTGGCCGCTCGAGAGCGGCGCCCAGAAGACGCCGTCGGCGCCGATGTCGCCGCCGCGCGGCCCGTAGCCCGGCAGCGGCGGCTCGTATACCTCGGTGAGCGCGGTGTGCGTCGGGTCGGACCCCGGCACGACGCGGATCACCGCGCCCGGGTAGCCGAGCACCGTCGCCCACACCGCGCCGTCGCTCGGGCTCACCGCCACCGAGTAGTGGTTGAGCATCACCTGCTTGTCCTTCTTCGGGTCGAGCGGCCGGTCGTGCGCCACGTACTCGCCGCGCTTGCCGTCGCCGTTGGTGTCGAGCACGAAGGGCGTCCAGCCCTGGGCGCGCTTCTCATCTCCGGTTTTCTCAAAGACGTTCCTGTCGAACCATCCTATGACGCCCGGCCCGACCACGCCCGGGCTCGTCCACAGCACGTTGTCCTTCGTGAAGTTCAGGTGGTGCGTCGGGAAGCAGGTGCGGATCAGCGTCCAGGACTGCGAGTGCGGATCGAAGTACGAGAGGTGCCGGTTGGCGCCGCCGTTGAGCGGATAAGCCTTCGCCGACGGATGCTCCGACCCGCTCTTGCACCAGTCGGGGTTGGCCGAAAGGAAAATGAGGGGCTCGAGCGCGAGGTGAACCCGAGTTTTCCTATCCTCGCGCGCGATCGTCTCTCATCGGGTTGTGGTTGAGCGTGCGGCCCTCCCAGTAGGGCTTGTCGCCCCAGTACGCCGACACGCCGTAGGGAAGCCCCTTCACCGAGGGCGTCTTCTCGTCGCGCACCGGGTGGTGCAGGTCGATCGCCGTGTGCGTGCGCGGGTCGAGCACCGCGACGATGTCGGTCGAGTCCTCGGGCGAGGCGTACACCGCGCCGTTCGGGTTGACGCGCGGGTTGCGCCGGTCGGTCGACACCAGCCGCCATGCGCGCTCAGCGGGCCGGCAGCCTGATCACCCCTCGGCTGGTCACGGTCACGGTGGTCTTCATGCGCGCACCGCGCTTGGGGCCGCCTGCCGGCGCACGGCTCATCGAGTCACTTTGCCTCCGCGCCTGCGCACCCGGTATTCGGCGGCAGGCTCGCGGATCAGAAGCTCGCTCGGAATACCGAGCTTCTCGTGAAGCGCGCGAACCATGGAAAGCGTGAGAGGTCGCTTCCGCGAAAGGACCTCGGAGGCCCGGTTTTTCCCGCCGACGATCGCGGCAATGTCCGCCTGGCGCAAACCCTGCTCCTCCATCCGGAAGAGGATCGCTTCGATCGGGTCGGGTTTCCGGAACTTGAAGCGCTCTCTCTCGTAGTCGTCGATGAGCTTTGCGAGGAGCTCGAGCCGTGCGCCGTCGTCGCTTTCGGGCTCCGGGTCGCCCGTTGCCCGGCGCCGCGCCTCTTCCAGGTAGCGTTGATGCTGCTCGTCGGTCTTGATGATGCGCAGTTCCATGTCAGCGTCTCTTGTTGCGCTCGTCATACTCCCGGTGCGTGCCGATCCAATCGATCACGACGACGCAGGTCCGGTAGGCCACGGTCACTTCGAGCCGGTACGCGTTGCCCTTCACATTGAAGATCACGACGCCTTCCGGCAGGAAGCTTGCGCTGGCGTAGCGCCGGCGGATGTCTTGCGGCGTGGTCCACACCGCGCGCTCGACATCGGCCAGCCAGTTCTCGATCCAGCCACGGGCATCGGTGTGCTTGCGGCAGAACCGCTCGAGCCGCTCGCGGTCGAGTACTTTCATCCATGC
>JBQTJF010000241.1:0-12078 GCA_052387375.1 Betaproteobacteria bacterium | reverse complement strand
GGAGATCACGCGCGAGCTGCGCGAGAGCGAGGCGGATCTCGCGCACGCGCAGTCGCTGGCGCGCCTGGGGAGCTGGACGCTCGACACATCGACGCACGCCATGACCTGGTCGGCGGAGACCTACCGCATCCTCGGGCTGCAGCCGCGGGGGCCGGCGCCTCGGCTGCAGGCGTTCCTCGCCTGGTTTGGGGAACCCGACCGCGCGCAGTTGCGCGCGGCGCTCGAGTTCTGCGTGAGCAGCGGCACTCCGGCGAGCTTAGAGCTGCCGCTGGAGCTGCGCGGCGAGCCGGCGCGCTGGGTGCACCTCGTGCTGCAGCCCGACGGGGGACAGGTGCGAGGCACCATCATGGACGTCACCGAGCGCCAGCGCGCGCTCGACGCGCAGCGCGCCAGCGCGGCGCAGATCCGCGAGCTGCTGCGCCGGCTGGTGTCGGTGCAGGAGGCGGAGCGGCGGCGCTTCTCGGCCAATCTGCACGACCTCGTCGGCCAGAGCCTGAGCGTGATCGGCATCGGCCTGGAGACGATCCGCGGCATGCTGCCCGGCAGCGCCCCGCGCCAGGCGGAGGCGGCGATCGGCGAGATGAGCCGCGTGGTGAAGGAGTCGATGGGCGCGGTGCGCGAGGTGATGTCCGACCTCAGGCCGCCCCTGCTCGACGATTACGGCCTGTATACCGCCCTCGAATGGCACGCGCAGCAGCTCACGGCGCGCACCGGGCTCGCGGTGGCGCTCGAGGGCCGGCTCGAGCGGCGGCCGTCTGCCGAGGTCGAGCTCGCCCTCTTCCGCATCGCCCAGGAAGCGCTCACCAACGTGGCCAAGCACGCCGGCGCCTCGCGCGCGACGGTGACGCTGTCGGCCGGCGCCGGCCTGGTGCGCCTGGTGGTCGAGGACGACGGGCGCGGCATCGACGCAACGACGGCAGCGAACGATCCCGGTGGCGGCGGCTGGGGCATGGCGGTGATGCGCGAGCGGGCGCTGGCGGTCGGCGGCACGGTGCGCGTCGAATCGCCCGGGCGGGGCGCCCGTGTCGTCGTCGAGGTCGCGCAGAAATGATCCGCATACTTCTCGTGGACGACCACGCCCTGGTGCGCGAGGGCGTCAGCCGGCTTCTCGAGGCGCAGCCCGACATGCGCGTCGTCGGCTCCTTCGGCGAGGCCGAGGCGGCGGTGGCCTTCGCCGCGCGCGAGGAGCCCGACGTGGCGATCGTCGACATCGCCATGCCCCAGGCGAGCGGCATCGACGTCGCGAGCCGGCTGCGCCAGGCGTCGCCCGACACGCACGTGCTGGTGCTCTCCATGTATTCGAACCCGGAATACGTCCATCAGGCGCTGCTCGCCGGCGCGCTGGGCTACGTCGCGAAGGAATCCGCCGGGCCGGTGCTGGTCGCAGCGGTGCGCGCCGTGCAGGCGGGCCGGCGCTACCTTAGCGAGTCGCTCGGCACCGAGGCGCTCAAGCGCTACCTGCAGAGCCACGAGCGGAGCGACCCGCTCGGCCAGCTCAGCGCGCGCGAGCGGCAGGTGCTGCGCCATACGGTGGAGGGACGGACCATCGCCGAGACCGCGAAGAGACTGGGACTTTCGCCGAAGAGCGTCGAGACCTACCGCAGCCGCCTCATGACCAAGCTCGACATCGACGACCTGCCCTCGCTGGTCAAGTTCGCCATCCGCCACGGCGTCACCACGATGTGAGACTCCTCTAGAAGTCAGGCTTTCCTGACAGACAGCGCAGGCCAAGCCAGTTAGTTATCCCCAAGCGGAAACAGGGGGATGGCGAAATGTCTTCAGGAGTGGGCGAAGCGCCGCTGAGGTGGGTGGCGGGAAATCTCCGCCACGTCGCGCGCTTTGCGTCTCCCCGGGCTGTCTACGTCCTGATCGCGCTCCTGCTGCTTGGCCTGGGACTGGCTGCGGCCCGCTACCACGCCGAGGTGCGCGCCGAAGCCGGCGAATCGGTCGTGGCAAGGCGGCTGGCGCTCGCCCAGCTCGCCGCGGCAACGCTCTCCGAGCGCATGGATCGCATGATGGACCTGGCCGTGTCGCTCGCGACGCGAGTCCGCTTCGCCGAGCTGGTCGGCGCCGGCGACTGGGAAGCGGCGATCGCCATCCTGCGCGGCGTGCCGGCGGAGTTTCCTCACGTCGAGCGGATATTCCTCTCCGACGTGCGCGGCACGCTGATGGCCGATGTGCCGCCGCTTGGCGGCGTGCGCGGGCGCAGCTTCGCCGACCGCGACTGGTACCAGGGGGTAAGCCGCGAGTGGAGGACCCACATCTCCACCGTGTACCGGCGCGCGGCCGAGCCGCAGCGCAACGTTATCGCCGTCGCCGCCCCGGTCCGCGCCAGCGGTCGCGTGGCGGGCATCCTGGTGGTGCAGCTCTCGCTCGAGGCGTTCTTCGACTGGCCAGACGACATCGAGCTCCCGGACGCGGTAGTGCTGGCAATCGCCGACGCCAAGGGCCAGCGTGCCTACGCGACCGGTACATCGACGCAGGCGCCGATCGCTGACCTGTCCGGCCATCCCGCGGTGGCGCGCCTGCGCTCGGGCCGCTCGGGCGTCGAGCTCGTCGGCGGGCAGCTGCACGCCTTCGTCGCGGCGAAGCACGGCTGGAGCGTGGTGCTGCAGCAGCCGGCGCACGTGGCGTTCGCGGCGCGCGACATGCAGCTGCGGCTGGTCTGGATCTCGTACGGCCTGGTCGCAATGTTCCTCCTCGCCGTCGCCTGGCTCGGTACGCGGCTCGCCGGCGAGCGCCGCGAAGAGCTGGCGCGGGCGCAGCGCAGCCTGTCGCGGCACACCGAGCGCCTGCGCATCCTGCACGAGATCGACGGCGCCATCGTCGCGCAGCAAAGCCCCGAGGCCATCGCCGCCGCGGTCATCGGTCCGCTGCGCGAGCTGCTCGGCGTGCCGCGCGCCATCGTCAACAAGTTCGACCTGGACGCGGGCGAGGCCGAATGGATCGCCGCCGCCGGCCGGCGCCGCATGCACGTCGGCCCTGGCGTGCGCTACTCGATCCGGCTGATGGGCGATATCGAGGCCCTGCGCCGCGGCGAGCCGCAGCGGATCGACGTGCAGGCGCTGCCGCCGGGCCCGGAGCGGGAAGCCCTGCTTGCCTCCGATGTTCGCGTCTACATGGTGATGCCGATGATCGCCGGGGGGGAGTTGATCGGCGCGCTCAGCTTCGGCTCCCGCGCCGGGGACTTCCCGCCGGAGCAGCTCGCCATCGCGCAGGAAGTGGCGACGCAGCTTGCCATCGCCATCGCGCAGGCCCGGCTGCACGAGCGGGTGCAGCGCCACGCCGAGGAGCTCGAGCGGCGCGTCGCGCAGCGCACAGCCGCGCTTGATGCGGCCAACCGCGAGTACGAGGATCTCTACAACAAGGCGCCGTGCGGCTACCACTCGGTCGACCGGCACGGCAAGTTCGTGCGCATGAACGACACCGAGCTGCGCTGGCTCGGCTATCGCCGCGACGAGGTGATCGGCAGGATGGGGCCCGCCGACCTGCACACCCCGGAGAGCCTGGAGCGCTTCGAGGAGCGTTTCGCGCGGTTCAAGCAGACCGGCATCGCGCAGGACGTCGACTACGAGTTCAGGCGCAAGGACGGCTCGGTCATGCCGGTGGTGCTCAGCGCCACCGCGGTGCGCGATGCGAACGGCGAATTCGTCATGAGCCGCTCCACGATCTTCGACAACACCGAACGCAGGCGCGCCGAGCAGGCGCTGCGCGACAGCGAGCGCGAGCTGCGCATGCTGCATGCCGCCGCGCTCGAGATCGGCGGAGCCGGGGGCAGCGCCGAGGCGCTCGCCGTCCTGCTGCGCAAGGTCTGCGATTACGCCGGCTGGGCGTTCGCGCAAGCATGGCTGCCGTACGGGGACCGGCTCGAGCTCGGGCGCGCCTGGTACAGCCGCGTCCCCGCGCTTGAGGCGTTTCGCAAGGCAAACGAGCAGCTTGGCGCCGCGCCCCGGGGCGGCGCCCTCGAGGGGGTATGGCGCAACAAGGAGCCGGGCTGGGTGTGGGACCTTCAGCCGGCGCCCGGGGCCGTTCGCCGGCCACTCATGATCGAGGCCGGTCTCAGGTCCTGGATCGGCTTCCCGGTGCTCGCGGACGGAGAAGTCATCGCCGTGATCGAGTTCTTCGACCATGAGCTGCGCGAGCGCGAGGCCGCGGTGCTGCGGCTGATCGCCATCCTGGCGAGCCAGGTCGGGCCGGTGATCCGCCGCAAACGAGCCGAGGAGCAGATCGAGGCCCTCAACGAGAGCCTGAAGCGCTATACGGGGCAGCTCGAAGCCTCGAACAAGGAGCTCGAGAGCTTCAGCTATTCCGTCTCGCACGACCTGCGCGCGCCGCTGCGCGCGATCGACGGCTTCGCGCGCATGCTCGAGGAGGACTACGGCGGGCGGCTCGACGAGGAGGGCCGGCGCCTGCTCGGCGTGGTGCGCTCGAGCAGCAGGCACATGGGACAGTTGATGGACGATCTGCTCGACTTCTCGCGTCTGGGCCGGCAGGAGCTGAACAAGCAGGACATCGACATGCCGGCGCTGGCGCGCGAAGCCGCGCGCGAGCTGGGGGCCGAGCCGGAAATCGGCCAGCTTCCCGCGGCGCACGCCGACCGGACGCTGCTGCGCCAGGTCTGGCTGAACCTGATCGGCAACGCCGTCAAGTACAGCGCCAAGCGCGCCGCTCCGCGCATCGAGGTCGGTGGGCGCGACGACGCGAAGGAGAGCCTCTACTGGGTGCGCGACAACGGCGTTGGCTTCGACATGCGCTACGCCAGGAAGCTCTTCGGCGTGTTCCAGCGCCTGCACGGGGCCGATGAGTTCCCCGGAACGGGCGTCGGGCTGGCGATCGTGCAGCGCGTCGTCTCGCGCCACGGCGGGCGCGTTTGGGCCGAAGGGCGCGCCGGCGAAGGCGCCTGCTTCTACTTTTCCCTTCCGCGGAGGGCCTGATGGACCCGGTCGAGCTGCTGCTGGTGGAGGACGACCCCGCCGATGCCGAAATGACGATGCGGGCCTTGCGCCGCAACAACCTCGCCAATCGCCTGCATTGGGTGAAGGACGGAGAGGAGGCCCTGGAGTACGTCCGCTGCACGGGCAGATACAGCGGCCGCGACCCGCATCGCCCGCCGAAGCTCGTGCTCCTCGACCTGAAGATGCCCAAGGTCGACGGCATCGAGGTGCTGCGCCAGCTCAAGGCGGACCCGCTCACGCGAACATTGCCGGTGGTCGTGATGACGTCCTCCAACGAGGAGCGGGACGTCGTCGAGAGCTACCGCCTCGGCGTCAACAGCTACATCGTCAAGCCGGTCGAGTTCGAGGCCTTCCACGAGACGGTGGCGAAGATCGGTCTGTACTGGGTCCTGATCAACCGGGTGCCCACATGATGCTTCCGATCGGAAGCATTTCTTCCTCCGGCCCGGGCTGCGCCATGGCCGAGAGCTGAACCGCGCACATGACCGCGCCGACGATCCGCATCCTTCTCACCGAGGACGTGCCCGCCGACGCCGAGCTGCAGCTGCGCGAGCTGAAACGCGCCGGCCTGCATGTTGCGCACCGCATCGTCGACGCCGAGGATTCATTCCAGCGCGCGCTGCGCGAGTTCTCCCCGGACATCATCCTGTCGGATTTCTCCATGCCGGGCTTCGACGGCATGGCGGCGCTCGCGCTGGCGCGCGAGCTGGCGCCCGAGACGCCCTTTGTCTTCGTTTCGGGCACGATCGGCGAGGAATATGCGATCCGCGCGCTGAAGAACGGGGCGACGGACTACGTGCTGAAGGACAACCTGGTCCGCCTGCCGGCGGCGGTAGAGCGCGCGCTGGCCGAGGCGCGGCAACGGCGCGAGAAGCGCCGCACCGAGGTCGAGCTGGAGATCGCGCGCGAACGCCTGACCAGCATCTTCACGTCGCTTCCGGACGCGATCTGGTCCATGGATGCGGAAACCCGGCGCTATCTCTACGTCAGCCCGGCATCGAAAGCGATCTTCGGCTTCTCGCCCGAGGAGCTGCTCGCGGACCCCGGCCTGCAGACCGAGCTGGTCTACGCCAATGACCGGCCGCTCGTCGCACAGGCGTGGCACCGGCTCGAGCTCGACGGCGAGTTCGACGTGGACTACCGCATCGTGCGCCCCGAAAGCGCGGTGCGCTGGATCAATGATCGCGCGCGCGTCATCCGCGGTACGAAAGGCATTCGCCAGCGCGTCGACGGCTTGGCGCGCGACATCACGCCCGCGGTCGAGGCCCGCGCGCGCGTGGAGCGGCTGAGCCGCATCCGCGAAGTCCTCGGCGCGCTCAACGCCGCCATCGTGCGCATCCGGGACCGGCAGGCGCTGTTCGCCGAGTTCTGCCGCATCGCGGTCGAGCTGGGGCATTTCAGCTATGTGCGCCTCGTGGAGCGCGATCCGCGCACTTCCCGCCTGCACCTGGCTGTGACCGGCGACGTCGGCGCGGACGCGTTTGGCCGGATGATCGATGCCCATAACGCGGACCCGGCGGCCGCGCGCGGCTTGCTTGCCTCCGCGCTGCGGACCGGCCGCATCGTCGTCTCCAACGATGCGGCGAACGACGAGCGCGCCGTGCTGCGGGACTGGTACGCGAGCGCGGGGGTCCGCTCCGTGGCGTACTTGCCCTTCCGGGTCGAAGGCGCCGTGGCGGGGGCGGTAGTGCTGAACGCGGCCGAGCGGGCATACTTCGACGCGGAGGAGGCGCGCCTGCTCGAAGACCTGAGCGGCAACCTCGGCTTCGCGCTCGAGCTAATGGCGAAGCAGGACCGCATCGCTTTCCTCGCGCTGTACGACCCGCTCACCGAGCTGCCGAACCGCACGCTGTTCCACGAACGGCTCACGCAGGCGATCGAGGCCGGCCGCAGGAGCGGCGCCAGCCTGGCCCTCGCGTTGATCGACATCGAGCGGTTCAAGGCGATCAATGACACGTTCGGCAGGCAGGCAGGCGACAGCGTGCTGAAGGCGGTGGCCGGACGCCTGCGCGAGGCCGCCGGCGACATCGACCGCGTCGCTCGGCTGGGAAGCGACGCCTTCGCGCTGGTGTTCCTGGCCATCAGCAGCGCTGAAGAGGTGAGGCGCCGGCTTCAGGCCGGCTCGCACTTGTTCGCCGCGCCGCTCCCGGTGGGCGAGCGCGAGGTGCGCCTCGCCGCCAAGGTGGGCATCGCAGTGCATCCCGACGACGGCGCAGACGCCGACGCGCTGCTGCGCAATGCCGAGGCGGCGCTGAAGCGCGCCAAGGAGACCGGCGAACGGTACATGTTCTACGCTCCGGCCATCAACGCGCGCGTTTCCGAGCAGCTCGAGCTCGAGCACCGGCTGCGCGAAGCCGTGGAGCGTCGCGAGTTCTTCCTTCACTTCCAGCCCAAGCTCGAGCTCGCGACGCGCCGGCTCGTCGGCATGGAGGCGCTGCTGCGCTGGAAAGGACCGGGCGGGGTACCGATGCCGCCGGCGAAGTTCGTTCCGGTGCTCGAGCAGACGGGGCTCATTCTCGAAGCGGGCGAGCAGGCCATCTCTTCGGCGAGCGCCGCCTACCGGCTTTGGCAGGAGCGAGGGCTCGATCCGCCGCGCATCGCGGTGAATATCTCGGCGATCCAGCTTCGGCGTAACAGTTTCGTCGCAGACGTGCTGAGCGCGCTCGGCGCCGCGGCGAGCGACGGAGGGGGAATCGACCTCGAGGTCACGGAAAGCCTGCTGATGACCGACGTCGAGGCAAGCATCGCGAAGCTGAAAGCGCTGCGCGACGCCGGCATGCGCATCTCCCTCGACGACTTCGGCACCGGCTACTCCTCGCTCGCCTACCTGAGCCGGCTGCCTGTCGACGCGGTGAAGATCGACCGCGGCTTCGTGCGCGGCATGTCCGAGAGCGCCGGCGATGCGAGCATCGTCGCCGCGATCATCTCGCTCGCCCACAGCCTGCGGCTGAAGGTGGTGGCCGAAGGCGTCGAGTCCGAGGCGCAGGCGCGCATCCTCTCGGAGCTCGGCTGCGACCAGGCGCAGGGCTATCTCTTCAGCCCGCCGGTGCCGGCGGCGCGCATCGAGGCGCTCCTGAAGACCTTATAATCCGGGGGCTTAGCGCATGGCGCTCTACACCCTCGGATTGAACCACCAGACCGCGCCGCTCGCCGTGCGCGAGCGCGTGGTGTTCCACGTCGAGCGCCTGCGCGAGGCGCTGGCGGAGCTCAAGCGCAGCCTCGCCCAGGAGGCGGCGATCGTCTCCACCTGCAACCGCACCGAGCTCTACGTCTCGGGCGAGGAGCCCGCCGCGCTCGCGCAATGGCTCGCGAGCTACCACCAGCTCCAGCCCGACGAGCTGCAGCGCTACCTGTACACGCTGCCGCGCGAGCAGGCGGTGCGGCACGCCTTCCGCGTCGCCTCGGGCCTCGACTCGATGGTGCTCGGCGAGCCGCAGATCCTCGGCCAGATGAAGGAGGCGGCGCGCGCCGCGGAGTCGGCCGGCACGCTCGGGCTCCTGCTGCACCGGCTTTTCCAGCGCTCCTTCGCGGTGGCGAAGCAAGTGCGTTCCACCACGCACATCGGCGCGGCGAGCGTCTCGATGGCGGCGGCGGCGGTGCGGCTCGCCGAGCGCATCTTCCCCAGCATCCAGGACCAGCACGTGCTGCTGATCGGCGCCGGCGAGATGATCGAGCTGGTCGCCACGCACTTCGCCGCGCAGGCGCCGGCGCGCATCGCCGTGGCGAACCGCACGCTCGAGCGCGGCCAGCGCCTGGCGCGGCGCTTCAACGCGGAGGCGATCGAGCTGCGCTCGCTCGCCGGCGAGCTGCACCGCTACGACATCGTCGTGTCCTCCACCGCCTCTTCCCTGCCCATCCTCGGCAAGGGCCTGGTCGAGCGCGCCCTGCGCGCGCGGCGCCACCGCCCGATCTTCATGGTCGACCTGGCGGTGCCGCGCGACATCGAGCCTGAGGTGGCCGAGCTCGACGACGTCTTCCTCTACACGGTCGACGACCTCGCCGGCATCGTCTCGGCCAACCTCGATCAGCGCCGCTCCGCGGTGGTCCAGGCGGAGGTGATCATCGAGGCGCAGGTCGGCCAGTTCATGCACTGGATGGAGGCGCGCGAGCGCGTGCCGGCGATCGTGCAGCTGCGCAACCAGGCGGAGGAGGCGCGCCGCGCCGAGCTCGAGCGCGCCATGCGCCAGCTCGAGCGCGGCGAGCCTGCGGCGCAGGTGATGGACCGGCTTTCGCAGGCGCTCACCAATAAGCTGCTGCACGCGCCGACCGAGGCGATCAAGAAATCCAAGTGAAGCCGGCGCTGCGCACCAAGCTCGACGGCATGGCCGCGCGCCTCGAACAGCTGAACGGCCTGCTCGCCGCCGAGAACGCGACCAGGGACATGGACCAGTTCCGCAAGCTGTCGCGCGAGCAGGCGGAGTTCGCCGAAGTGGTTTCGCTCTTCCAGAAGTACCGGCAGGCAGAGGGCGACGCCGAGGCGGCGCGCGAGCTCGCGCTGGACGACGAGCTGAAGGACGCGCGCGCCAGCATGGAGAAGCTGGAGGCGGAGCTGCAGAAGGCGCTGCTGCCCAAGGACCCGAACGACGAGCGCAACCTGTTCATCGAAATACGAGCCGGCACCGGCGGGGACGAGTCGGCGCTCTTCGCCGGCGAGCTCGTGCGCATGTACGCGCGCTACGCCGAGCGCCAGGGCTGGCAGCTCGAGATCGTCTCCGAGAGCCCCTCGGAGCTCGGCGGCTACAAGGAATTCGTCGCGCGCATCGTCGGCCAGGGCGCGTACTCGAAGCTCAAGTTCGAGTCGGGCGGGCACCGCGTGCAGCGCGTTCCCGAGACCGAGGCGCAGGGCCGCATCCATACCTCGGCGTGCACGGTGGCGGTGCTGCCCGAGGCGGACGCGGTGCACGAAGTGGTGCTCAACCCCGCGGAGCTGCGCATCGACACCTTCCGCGCCTCCGGCGCCGGCGGGCAGCACGTCAACAAGACCGACTCCGCGATCCGCGTCACGCACCTGCCGAGCGGCATCGTCGTGGAGTGCCAGGACTCGCGCTCGCAGCACAAGAACCGCGAGAAGGCGCTCGGCGTGCTGGCCGCGCGCATTCGCGACAAGCAGGAGCGCGAGCAGCGGGCAAAGACCGCCTCGACGCGCAAGAGCCTGATCGGCTCGGGCGACCGCTCCGAGCGCATCCGCACCTACAACTTCCCGCAGGGCCGCGTCACCGACCACCGCATCAACCTGACGCTCTACAAGATCGACCGCATCATGGACGGCGAGCTCGACGAGCTGCTCGACGCGCTCGCCGCCGAGCACCAGGCCGAGCAGCTGGCGAGCCTCGCCGAAGAAGCCGCTTGACCGTCGGCGAGGCGCTGCGCTCGCTCGAGCCGCGCGAGGCGCGCCTGCTGCTCGCGCAAGCGACCGGGTTTTCGGAGGCGAGCGTGCTCGCGCATCCGGAGCGCGAGCTGCCCGCGGACGCCGAGGCGAGGTTCCGCGACTACGCGGCGCGCCGCGCGCGCGGCGAGCCGATCGCCTACATCCTCGGCGCGAAGGAGTTCTACGGCCTGCCGCTCGCGGTCAACCCCGCCGTGCTCATTCCACGGCCCGAGACGGAGCTGCGCGTCGAGCTGGCGCTGCAGGCGAATCCGGCGTCGCTGCTCGAGCTCGGCACCGGCTCGGGGGCGATCGCGCTGGCGCTGAAGCGCCATCTGCCGGCGGCGCGCGTCGTGGCGGTGGAGAGAAGCGCCGCGGCGCTCGCCGTGGCGCGAAGGAACGCCCTCAAGCTCGGGCTGGAAGTCGAATTCCGCCATGGCCTGTGGTTCGAACCGGTGGCGGGGATGCGCTTCGAGCTCGTGGTGTCCAATCCCCCTTATGTCCGTGAGGACGATCCGCATCTGCGCGAAGGCGATGTGCGCTTCGAGCCGCGCTCGGCACTGGTCGCAGGGGAGAACGGCCTTGAGTCGATTCGCCAGATCGCGGCCGGCGCCGCGGCGCATCTGCGCCCGGGCGGGCGGCTGCTTCTCGAGCACGGGCTGGGGCAGGACGCCGCGGTCAGGGCGCTGCTGCGGCAGGCGGGACTTGAGGAAGTGCGCACCTGGCCCGATCTCGCCGGCATTGCCCGGGTCTCGGGCGCAGCGCTAAAATCCTGAACATGGACACCGATACGACAACCCGATCGCGCATCAAGGCTCAAGTCACCGCCAACCCGGTGGTGCTTTACATGAAGGGCACGCCGCAGATGCCGCAGTGCGGCTTCTCGGCGATGGCGGTGCAGGCGCTGCAGGCCTGCGGCGTCTCGAGCTTCGCCAGCGTGGACGTGCTCGCCGACGCCGAGATCCGCGAGGGCATCAAGCAGTACGCCAACTGGCCGACGATCCCGCAGCTCTACGTCAACGGCGAGTTCGTCGGCGGCGCGGACATCGTGCGCGAGATGTATCAGTCAGGCGAGCTGCAGAAGCTGCTCGAAGGGGTCAGGCAGCAAGCCTGATCAGACGCCCGAGAGCCGGGCGTTGGCGAGCGTCAGGCGCTCGACCATGATCTCCATGAAGGCGCGGTCGAACTTGTGCCGGCAGGCGTCGGAGGCCTGCGCGAGCTTCTGCGTCGGCACCGAGATGATCTTGGATTCCGCCATCACCGTGACGTCGGCGCCGCGCAGCTGCTCGTCCTTCGACAGGTAGGCCATCTCGCCGAAGCATTCGCCGGCGTGCAGGATGTTGAGCAGCTTGCCCTTCCTCGTCACGCGCACCTCGCCGTCGGCGAGGATGCAGAAGAAGCTGCCCGGCTCGCCCTCCTTCATCAGCAGCTCGCCTGCGGCGGCCGTGCGCCAGTTGGAGATGTGCGCCACCTCCCACAGCTCGGCGTCGGTGAAGTTGGTGAAGAACGGCAGCCGGCGCAGCGACTCGAACTTGTCGGAGTCGGCGAACACCTCCTTCCCGCCGCCGAGGCTCTCGTTCCTGAACACCTCGGCCAGCTCGAGCGAGAAGTCGTCCCAGGCCGCGTAGCGCTGCGCGAGGTCCTTGGCCATGGCGCGCTTGACGATGGCATCGAGCGCCGCCGGGATCTGCGGCCGGTAGGACGAGGGCGGCTGCGGCTCGACGTTGGCGATCTGGTAGATGAGGCTGAAGTTGTTGG
>JBQTJF010000240.1:0-15436 GCA_052387375.1 Betaproteobacteria bacterium | reverse complement strand
CGACCTGTCGCGCAAGATCACGGTGGACGTGAAGGGCGAGATTCTCGAGCTCAAGAACACCATCAACACGATGGTGGACCAGCTCTCCTCCTTCGCTGCGGAGGTGACGCGCGTGGCGCGCGAGGTGGGCACCGAAGGCAAGCTCGGCGGCCAGGCCGAGGTGCGCGGCGTCTCGGGCACGTGGAAGGACCTCACCGATTCCGTGAACTCGATGGCCGGCAACCTCACCTCTCAGGTGCGGAACATCGCCGACGTGACCAAGGAGGTGGCCGCCGGCGACCTATCCAAGAAGATAACGGTGGACGTGAAGGGCGAGGTGCTCGAGCTGAAGAGCACGATCAACACCATGGTGGACACGCTGCGCTCCTTCGCCTCGGAAGTGACGCGCGTGGCGCGCGAGGTCGGCACCGACGGAAAACTTGGCGGCCAGGCCGACGTGCAGGGCGTCGCCGGCACCTGGAAGGACCTGACGGACTCCGTGAACTCGATGGCCGGCAACCTGACGAGCCAGGTGCGCAACATCGCCGACGTGACCAAGGCGGTGGCCGCGGGCGACCTGTCGAAGAAGATCACGGTGGACGTGAAAGGCGAGATCCTGGAGCTCAAGAACACCATCAACACCATGGTGGACCAGCTTCGTTCTTTCGCGGCTGAAGTCACCAGGGTCGCCAGGGAAGTCGGAACGGACGGGAAGCTGGGCGGCCAGGCCGACGTGCAGGGCGTCGCCGGCACCTGGAAGGACCTCACCGAGAGCGTCAACTTCATGGCCGGCAACCTCACCTCGCAGGTGCGCAACATCGCCGAGGTGACCACCGCGGTGGCGGTGGGCGACCTCTCCAAGAAGATCACGGTGGACGTGAAGGGCGAGATCCTCGAGTTGAAGAACACCATCAACACGATGGTGGACCAGCTTCGTTCTTTCGCGGCTGAAGTCACCAGGGTCGCGAGAGAGGTCGGAACGGACGGGAAGCTGGGCGGCCAGGCCGATGTGCCGGGCGTCTCGGGCACGTGGAAGGACCTCACCGAGAACGTGAACTTCATGGCCGGCAACCTCACCTCGCAGGTGCGCGGCATCGCCAAGGTGGTGACGGCGGTGGCCAACGGCGACCTGAAGCAGAAGCTGACGGTGGAGGCGAAAGGCGAGATCGCCGCCCTCGCGGAAACGATCAACAACATGACCGACACGCTCGCCACCTTCGCCGAGCAGGTGACGACGGTGGCGCGCGAGGTCGGCGTGGAAGGCAAGCTCGGCGGCCAGGCCAAGGTGCCCGGCGCGGCCGGCACCTGGAAGGACCTCACCGAGAACGTCAACGAGCTGGCGGCGAACCTGACCACGCAGGTGCGCGCCATCGCCGACGTGGCGGTGGCGGTGACGCAGGGCGACCTGACGCGCTCGATCACGGTCGAGACGCAGGGCGAGGTGGCGGCGTTGAAGGACACCATCAACGAGATGATTCGCAACCTGCGCGACCAGACGCAGAAGAACACCGAGCAGGACTGGCTGAAGACCAACCTCGCCAAGTTCTCGCGCATGCTGCAGGGCCAGCGCGACCTGGTGGCGGTCGGCCAGATGATCCTCTCCGAGCTGGCGCCGGTGGTCCGTGCGCAGCAAGCCGAGTTTTATGTTTTGACTGCAGAACAGCATTCGAAACTACGTCTGGTCGCCAGCTACGCTTCGGGCGGGCAGGCCTCGCACGGCAAGGAAGTGGGCCTGGGCGAGGGCCTGGTCGGCCAGTGCGCGCTGGAGAAGCGCAAGCTCACCCTCTCCGGCGTGCCGGCGGGCAGCTTCCGCGTCGCCACCGGCCTCACCGAACAGGCCGCCGGCGACGTGCTGGTGCTGCCGGTGGTGTTCGAGGGCGAGGTGCGCGGCGTGATCGAGCTGGCGTCGCTCGAGCGCTTCAGCCAGGCGCACCAGGCGTTCCTCGACCAGCTCACCGAGTCGATCGGCATCGTCATCCACACCATCGAGGCCAACACCCGCACCGAGAACCTGCTCAAGCAGTCGCAGTCGCTCGCCGAGGAGCTCGGGCAGACCAACCAGGAGCTCGAGGAGAAGGCGAAGCTGCTCGCGCACCAGAACCAGGAGGTGGAGCGCAAGAACCGCGAGGTGGAGCAGGCGCGCCAGGCGCTCGAGGAGAAGGCGGCGCAGCTCGCCCTCACCTCGAAGTACAAGTCGGAGTTCCTGGCCAACATGTCGCACGAGCTGCGCACGCCGCTCAACAACCTGCTCATCCTCTCCGACCAGCTGTCGCGCAACACCGACGGCAACCTCAACCCCAAGCAGGTCGAGTTCGCCAAGACCATCCACGCCTCGGGCAACGAGCTGCTGGCGCTGATCGCCGACATCCTCGACCTCTCCAAGATCGAGTCGGGCACGGTGCAGGTGGACCTCTCCGAGCTGCGCTTCGACGACCTGTCGCGCTACGTCGAGCGCACCTTCCGGCACGTCGCCGACTCGAAGAAGGTGGACTTCCTGGTCAACGTCGACCCGGGCCTGCCGAAGACCATGGTCACCGACATCAAGCGCCTGCAGCAGATCATCAAGAACCTGCTCTCCAACGCCTTCAAGTTCACGCACGCCGGCAACGTCAGCATCTCGATCGCGCCGGCGGTGTCCGGGTGGTCGCCGGAGTGCGAGGAGCTGGAGCGCGCCGAGCGCGTCATCGCCTTCAAGGTGAGCGACACCGGCATCGGCATCTCGGCCGACAAGCAGGCGATCATCTTCGAGGCCTTCCAGCAGGCCGACGGCTCGACCAGCCGCAAGTACGGCGGCACCGGCCTCGGGCTCGCCATCAGCCGCGAGCTCTCCAAGCTGCTGGGCGGCGACATCAAGATCGCCAGCGCCCCCGGCGCGGGCAGCGTCTTCACGCTGTACCTGCCGCAGACCTTCGCGCCGGGGCGCACGCAGCGCGCCCGCCCGCTGCCCGTGCCGGCGAAGGTGGAGACCCCTGTGGAAGCGCTGGCCGAGGACGACACGGACACCGGAAACCTGCAGTTCGTCAACGAGGCCGACGACGACCGCAACGACATCGCCTCGGGCGAGCCGGTGATGCTGATCGTCGAGAACGACCTCGGCTTCGCCAAGATCCTGCTCGACGCGGCGCGCCAGAAGGGCTTCAAGGGCGTGGTGAGCGGCACCGGCGCCGGCGCGCTCGCCATGCTGCGCGAGTACCAGCCGGCGGTGATGACGCTCGACATCTTCCTGCCCGACATGCAGGGCTGGCGCGTGCTCGAGCGCATGAAGGCCGACCTCTCCACCCGGCACGTGCCGGTGTGCGTGGTGTCGACCGACGAGGCGCGCGAGCGCGCCTTCGCCGCCGGGGCCATCGGCTTCATCCCGAAGCCGCTCACTTCCCGCGAGCTGGTCGATACCGCGATCGGCGAGCTGCGCGCCTACGTGCAGCGCAAGAGCCGCTGCGTGGCGCTCGCCATGCCCGAGGGCGCGGTGCGCCGCGAGGTGGCCGAGCGCCTGGCCGCCGCCGACATCGAGGTGGTCGAGTCGCCGGCCGGCGCCGACTGCCTGGTGATCGACGAGTCGCTGGCGCAGGCGGGCCCGGGCGAGCTGCTCGGCGGCCCCGAGCCGCAGGGCTTCACGCGCCAGCTGCCGGTGGTGCTTTACGGCAGCCGGGGCGAGGCGCTCGCCGCGCGCTGGAAGCGCCCGGGCGGGGCGCTGGCGCTGCGCGAGGCGCGCACCGTGGAGCGGCTGCTCGACTACGTGTACTTCTTCCTGCACAAGAGCACCGCCTCGATGTCGCAGGAGGGCCGCGAGGGCCTGCTCGAGCTGCACGACTCGCACCGCGTGCTCGAGGGCAGGCGCGCGCTGCTCGTCGACGACGACATGCGCAACATCTTCGCGCTGGCCACGGTGCTCGACGAGCAGGGCATGCAGATCGTCTCGGCGAACAACGGCCGCGACGCCATCCGCCAGGTCGAGGCCGACGGCGGCATCGACATCGTGCTGATGGACATCATGATGCCGGAGATGGACGGCATCACCACCATCCGCGAGATCCGCAAGCTCGAGCGCGGCCGCGACCTGCCGATCGTCGCCGTCACCGCGAAGGCGATGAAGGGCGACCGCGAGAAGTGCATCGAGGCCGGCGCCTGGGACTACCTCTCCAAGCCGGTCGACCGCGTGCACCTGCTGGCCGTCCTCAGGGGGTGGCTGCATCGCTAGGGAAGATATGAAGAAGTCGCCCCCGATAACATCGCTCGGGGGTGACGTTCCCCCGCGAAGGCGGGGGCCCGATTTTCTCTTCGCTTTCTCAGAGTCTCCCTAACAAGATGGAAAATCGCGCCACCATCCTCATCGTCGACGACCTGCCGGAGAAGCTCCTCGTCTTCGAGAGCATCCTCGAGGAGCTGGGGCAGAACGTCGTCACGGCCCGCTCCGGATCGGACGCGCTGCGCGAGATCCTGGAGCGCGAGTTCGCGGTCATCCTGCTCGACGTCAACATGCCCGACATCGACGGGCTGGAGACCGCGCGCCTCATCCGCCAGTACAAGCGCTCGGCGCTGACGCCGATCATCTTCA
Organism: Betaproteobacteria bacterium; assembly: GCA_052387375.1. Taxonomy (GTDB): domain Bacteria; phylum Pseudomonadota; class Gammaproteobacteria; order Burkholderiales; family SG8-39; genus SCGC-AG-212-J23. The sequence continues at coordinate 10,902 of JBQTJF010000240.1, read as the reverse complement.
TCACCGCCTACGCCGACGAGATGCAGACCGCGCTCGGCTACTCGCTGGGCGCCGTCGACTACATCCTCTCGCCGGTGCGCCCCGACGTGCTGCGCAGCAAGGTGAAGGTGTTCGTCGACCTCTACAACCTGCAGAGCCGCACGCGCGCCATGGCCGAGGAGAAGGTGGCGCGCGCGCTCGCCGAGGAGGCCTCGCGCCGCTCCGCCTTCCTCGCGCACGCCAGCCGCGAGCTCGGCGGCTCGCTCGAGCTCGACGAGGCCATGCAGCGGCTGCTCGGCCTGGTGGTGCCGCAGCTCGGCGGCCACGCGCTGCTGCGTGTCGAGGCCCAGCCCGATCAAGTGCTCGATGCCGAATCGGGGACCCCCGGCGATGACACTTCGTTCGTGCTGCCGCTGCAGATCGGCGACCGGGTGCTGGGCTCGCTCGCCATCACCGGCGCGCCGGAGGCGGAGCGGCAGACGCTGCAGGCGCTCTCGGAGCGCGCCGCGGTGGCGCTCGAGAACGCGCGCCTGTTCGGCAACCTGCAGCGCGAGATCGCGCGCTCGCGCCAGGCCGAGGCCGAGCTGCAGGACGCCAACCGGCGCAAGGACGAGTTCCTCGCCATGCTCTCGCACGAGCTGCGCAACCCGCTCGCCCCGATCCGCAACGCGGTCGAGGTGATCCGGCGCCTCGCCCCGGCCGAGCCGCGCCTGACCATGGCGCGCGACGTGGTCGACCGCCAGGTGACGCTGCTCGCGCGCCTGGTCGACGAGCTGCTCGACGTCTCGCGCATCAGCGAGGGCAAGATCGCGCTGAAGAAGGAGTCGCTCGACCTGGCGCGCGTCGTCGCCAACGGCGTCGACACGGCGCGCCCGCTGATCGACGCCAAGCGCCAGAAGCTCTCGGTCGACCTGCCGGCCGGCCCGGTGTGGGTGTCGGGAGACGCCGAGCGCCTCGCGCAGGTGATCGCCAACCTGCTCAACAACGCGGCCAAGTACACGCAGGAAGGCGGTCGCATCGAGCTCGCCGCGGCGGCCAGCGCGGGCGAGGCGGCGGTGACGGTGCGCGACAACGGCCAGGGCATCGATCCCAAGCTGCTGCCGCGCGTCTTCGATCTCTTCGTGCAGGGCGAGCGCTCGCTCGACCGCGCGCAGGGCGGGCTGGGCATCGGCCTGACGCTGGTGAGGCGCCTGGCGGAGCTGCACCAGGGGCGCGTCGAGGCGGCGAGCGACGGCCCCGGGCGCGGCGCCACGTTCCGCCTGTTCCTGCCCTGCATCAGCACGGTGCAGGCAGGGCCGAGCCAGCCGGTCCACGCCGAGGAGAGAAACGTCTACGGCCGGCGCATCCTGGTCGTGGACGACAACGCCGACGCGGCCGAGAGCACGGCGGAGTTCCTGCGCCTGGAAGGCCATGAGCTGAAGACCGTGTACGACGGCGCGCAGGCGCTCGCCGCGGTGCGCGTCTTCGCCCCGCACGTCATCGTGCTCGACATCGGCCTGCCCGGCCTGGACGGCTACGCGGTGGCGCGGCGCCTGCGCGAGCAGGGCGACACCAGCCACACGCTGCTCATCGCCCTCACCGGCTACGGCAAGAAGGAGGACCGCGAGCGCGCCGCCGACGCCGGCTTCGACTACCACTTCACCAAGCCCGCCGACCCGCGCGAGATCCAGCGCGCCATCGAGCGCGGCCGGCCCAGCGCCGAAACCGCGAAATCAGGGACAGACCACGTTTAAGGCGGCTGGCGGCAGGCGCCGGCCGTAGGATAATCGGCGCGTGGACGAGCCGATTCATCCGCTGCATCTCGAAGCCCTACGGGGGATGACGCCCGAGCAGAAGCTGGGCCGTGTCGCGGAGCTGTACGAAGAGGCGCTGCGCCGTCTGGCCGCGTACCTGCATCTCATCCATCCCGACTGGCCAACTGAACGGCTCGAGCGCGAGGCGCGCCGCTCGCTGCTGTATTCCGGCGCGTAGCGCGCTCGCCGCCTCGTGAGAATCGGTACGATCGTACCGATTTTTGCGGTGCGTGCCCGGTCTGACAGCCCCGGTACCGGTGGTATCGCGTCTAGTCGCCGTTCTCCCTGACCTCCAGCGCGGCGAGCTTGGGAATCGCCGTCCGCGCAATGGCGAAATAGTGCGGGTCCTTCTCGATGCCGATGCTCTCGTAACCGGCTGCCTCGGCAGCCGCCAATGTGGAGCCCGATCCTGCGAAGGGATCCAGAAGCACGCCCTCTGCAAGCGGCAGCACGCCCCGCACGAGCTTTCTGAGAAATGCCTGGGGTTTGAGGCTCGGGTGCGGAGCAATGGCCCTCTCGCTGCGGCGCGTCGGGGAAGAGGCGATGACATCGCCGAAAGGCTTGTCGCTGCTTGGCCTCCGGAAGCCGCCCGTCTTCCACTTCCGCAGGTTGTCCTGCACCCGACCGTCTATCGGTTTTCTGAACAGCAGCCAGGGCTCCCACATGGAGCGCGGCATCACGCTCACCTCGCTGAACTCCTGATGCGCCGCCTTCGGCCGATCGCCGCCTCGCATGGTCATGACCAGGCGGATCAGCTCGCCGCGCCGCTCCAGGCCGGCGCGCGCCAGCGCGCCTGAAACGATGTGCGACAGGAGCGGATTGCTTGCCACGACCACGTTCGCGCCTGGAACAAGCGCCGGCGCGAGAACGCGGGCCCAGAGGTAGAAAAAATCCTCGAGCTGCTTGAGGTCCGCCTGCGTAAGGACGGTAAATCGCGGCAGCGGCGAGCGCACTGCGCCGTCGAACGAAGGCGGGATCCTCCAGACCCCGCCTTTGCCGGCCCGTAGCTTCTCCTGCTGCTCCTCGGAGTATTCATGCAGGCCGTAAGGCGGATCGGTGACGACGGCATGAATGCTGTTCGTCTCCCGGCGCCTCAGCCAGCCGATGCAGTCCTCAGCGACGAGCAAAGCCCTGCCGTAACGAGTGCTCTGGACGGGCTTCGCTACGGGCCTGGCGGCGGGCGGAGGGCGCAGAAACTGCTCGTCCAGGACGTACTGGCCCCGATCGCTCCGGGCGAACAGGCGAGGCGTATTCAGTTGCAGATACGACCGGATCGAAGATGCGGGCACCGCTCCGATCTCAGCGAATACGGCTGCGGTGATCTCTTGAACCGACGCTCCCGAAGGTCGCGCCGCCAACGCCTGCACGACCGCATCGCGTACTTCCCCCGGACGGCGCTTACTGGACATATATCCACCCCCCGGGCGAAGCATAGACGTCCAGACGTCAATTGGCAAGCGCCCCTCCCCGAGAGGGGAACTACTACTTCCGGCGCAGCACGCGGCTGACCAGGCCGCCGTCGCCCGCGAACACGTTCTTGTCGACGATCGCGGCGATGATGATGACGAAGCCGACGATGCGCAGCACGTAGATCAGGCTGGTCGGCTCGTTCACCACCTGGAACACCGGCGCCAGGCCCTGGTTGATCGCGAACAGCACGAAGGCGGCGGCGAAGGCGAGGAACAGCCGCTCGCCGGTCTTGCGCCAGAACTGCAGGAAGAAGGCCGCGGCCACGACATAGCCCAGGGTCACGGCGCCGGAGAGGAATTCGATCATTGGCTCACTCCGATTCGAAGATGAAGCCGTAGAGGAGGAACGCCAGGCCCACCAGCGCGGCGGCGAGCCGGTAAGGGCGCAGGTCGATCTGGGTGAAGATCGACTGGTCGAAGAACAGCAGCACGTTGTTGAACGACAGCCCGACGAAGCACAGCGCGCTCCAGAAGAGAAGGCTCAGGCCGGTGCGCTGGTAGCCGCGGAAGAGCAGCACGGTGCACACGATGCAGGTGAGAACCGCGAGTAGGGAAAGGACGAAGCTGACAGTGGCCATGGCTATCGCTTTCTCAGGCGGAAGGCCTCGGCGAACGATTGGATCCTCGTGTCGCGCAAGGCGTAGATGATGCGCACCAGGGTGACCGGCCGCTCCTGGTACGCCTGGCCGAGCGTCTCCACGTGCCGCTGGTCGGCGCCCTCGCGGTAGCGGAAGCCGTCGCTTTCCTTGGCCACCATGCCGCGGGCGTGGAACGCCTCGAGCAGCCGCGCGGTCTCGGCCTCGCCCAGCACGGTGTTCGGGCCCAGGCGCAGCACCGCCTGCGCCGGCGTGAGCGGCCCCCCTTCGCGCTGCAGCGCGAGGAGCAGTTCTGCGGCTTCAACCGACGGGATATTGTTCTGGATGAACCGGCAGAAGGCGTCCGAGAAATCGGCGTCTTCCATGCAGGGCGAATTATTACCACAGGAGCCCCTGTAGCTGCATCGCTACAGGGCTTCCTCCAGCAGCCATGCCACCGCCTCCGACTCGGCGGCGAAGGCGCGGAAGGCGAGGCCGCGCTGGCGCGCGATGAGGGCGATGTAGTCCTGCGACATCGCGGTCTCCCTGGAGTCCGAGATGAAGGCCACCTTGAGCCCCGGCGTGCCGGCGATCCGGTCGAGGGCCGCGGAGAGCCCCCATTGCTCGACCTTGAAGACCGGCCGCGAGGCGCGGATCGAGATGAGCAGGCGCGCGAGGCCGGTCTCGCGCAGGGCGGCGAGGATGGCGTCGACGAACTCGCGCGTTTCCTCGGCGGTGTCGCGCTCCCACATCTCGGCCTTCAGGTAGCCGGCGAGCGGCTCGATGCGGTACTTCATGCGGTGCTGTCGTTGTCCACCGACACGGCGCCAATATGACACGACTGTTAAATAAGGGGGCGGCGATATCCGCTCCCGGGCCGTCGCCCTAGCATGACACCGCCCTCAACAATCATCCGGGAGACGCCATGGGCGGTTCCATTCTGGTCGTGGACGACGAGCAGGCCGTAAGAGAGCTTCTGGCCGCCAACCTGCAGCGCGCCGGCTACAAGGTGATGTGCGCGGGCGACGTGCCCTCGGCCGAGGCGCTGGTGCGCGACGCGCGCCCCGACCTGGTGCTGCTCGACTGGGTGCTGCCGGGGGTGCCCGGGCTCACTTTCGCGCGGCGGCTGCGCTCCGACCAGCGCACCAAGGACATCTCCATCGTGCTGCTCACCGCGCGCGCCGAGGAGCACGACAAGGTCACCGCGCTCGAGAGCGGCGCCGACGACTACGTGACCAAGCCGTTCTCCGCAAGAGAATTGCTCGCCAGGATAAAGGCGGTCATGCGCCGGCGCGCCCCGCAGCTCGCCGACGACGTCGTCGAGATCGCCGGCCTGCGCATCGACCCGGCGGCGCACCAGGTGAGCGCCGCCGACAAGCCGATCGACCTGTGGACCACCGAGCTGCGGCTGCTGCACTTCTTCATGACGCATCCGGGCCGGGTCTTCTCGCGGGCGAGACTGCTGGACGAAGTCTGGGGCGAGCACGTCTTCGTCGAAGAGCGCACCGTCGACGTGCACATCCGGCGGCTGCGCCAGGCGCTCGCGCCGACCGGGCACGACAAGCTGATCGAGACGGTGCGCGGCACCGGCTACCGCTTCAAGCCCGACCTCAACGCCGCCAACCTGGCGGCCTAAGCTACTCGACCGTCACCGACTTAGCCAGGTTCCGCGGTTTATCCACGTCGTTGCCGCGGATCAGCGCGGCGTGATAGGCAAGCAACTGCAGCGGCACGGCGGCGAGCGCCGGCGAGAGGATCGCCGGCGCCTCGCCCATCGCCTGCGCCTCGAGCACGTACAGCTCGCCGCCGCGGCTGCGCACCTCCTCGATGTTGGACTTCAGCTTGTCGAGCAGCGCGTCGCGCGGCGCGATGGCGATCACCGGCATGTCGCGGTCGACCAGCGCGAGCGGCCCGTGCTTGAGCTCGCCCGCCGCGTACGCCTCGGCGTGGATGTAGGAGATCTCCTTCAGCTTCAGCGCCCCCTCCATGGCGATCGGGTAGTGCACGCCGCGGCCGAGGAAGAGCGCGTGCTCCCTGGCGGCGAGCTCGCGCGCCCACGCCGCCATCTGCGGCTCGGCGCGCAGCGCCACGCTGAGCGCCGCCGGCAGCCGCAGCAGGGCCTGGCGCAACTCAGTTTCTTTTGCAGGCGAAATCCTCCCTTTCACCCTGCCAAGCGAAACGGCGAGGGCCAGCAGCGCCGCGAGCTGGCAGGTGAAGGCCTTGGTCGAGGCGACGCCGATCTCCGGGCCTGCGCGGGTAAGGAACCTCAAGAAACAATTCCTGATGAGAGAAGATTCAGCGACGTTGCAGATCGCCAGCGTGCGCTCCTGGCCGAGGCGCTGCGCGTGCTGCACGGCGGCGATGGTGTCGGCGGTCTCGCCCGACTGCGAGACGGCGATCACCAGCGCGCGCGGGTCGGGCACCGAGTCGCGGTAGCGGTACTCGCTCGCGATCTCGACCGCGCAGCGGATGCCGGCGAGGCCCTCGATCCAGTGCCGCGCCACCAGGCCGGCGTGGTAGCTGGTGCCGCAGGCGAGGACCAGGACCGAGCTCGCTTCCTGCAATACCTTCTCGGCCTCCGGCCCGAAGACGGCGGGGTTGGCGCTGCCGGCGGTCTCCAGCGTCGCGGCGACCGCCGCCGGCTGCTCGAAGATCTCCTTCTGCATGTAGTGGCGCCAGCTGCCGAGCTCGAGCGCGTCGGCGCGCAGCTCGCTCAGGTGCAGCGGCCGCTCGACGATGCGGCCGCGCGCGTCCACCACGCGCGCGCTCTGCAGCGTCACCTCGGCGCAGTCGCCTTCCTCGAGGTAGACGATGCGCCGCGTCACCTGCAGCAGCGCCCCGGTGTCCGAGGCGGCGAAGTTCTCGCCCTCGCCCAGGCCGAGCGCGAGCGGCGCGCCCATGCGCGCCACGGCGATGCGCTGCGGGTCTTCGGCCGCGATCACCGCGATGGCGTAGGCTCCACGCAGTTCGGAGGTGGCGGCCCTTACTCCCTCCAGCAGGGAAGTTCCTTCCTTCAAGAAGCTGTGAATCAGGTGCGCGATGACTTCGGTATCCGTGTCGGAGGAGAACTCGTAGCCCGAGGCCAGCAGGCGCGCGCGCACCGCCTCGTGGTTCTCGATGATGCCGTTGTGCACCACCGAGACGCCGCCGCTCACGTGCGGGTGGGCGTTGCGCTCGGAGGGCGCGCCGTGGGTGGCCCAGCGCGTGTGGCCGATGCCGATGTGGCCGGCCAGGCCGCTCGCCGCGGCGAGCTTCTCGAGCTGCGCGACGCGCCCGCAGGAGCGGATGCGCTCGAGCCGGCCGTTGATCACCGCCACCCCCGCCGAGTCGTAGCCGCGGTACTCCAGCCGCCGCAGCCCCTCGATCAGGATCGGCACCACGTTGCGCCGCGACACGGCGGCCACGATTCCGCACATAGCGGGCCCTCAGTAAGCGTTGTGCTTCTTCAGCACCACGACGATGGTCTTCAGGATGATCTGCAGGTCGAGCAGCAGCGACCAGCCGCGCAGGTAGGCGAGGTCGTGCTCGATGCGCGCGCGCATCTTCTCCACGGTGTCGGTCTCGCCGCGAAAGCCGTTCACCTGCGCCAGGCCGGTGACGCCGGGGCGCACCTTGTGGCGGATCATGTAGCCGCGGATCAGCTTGCGGTAGAGCTCGTTGTGCGCCACCGCGTGCGGCCGCGGCCCCACCACGCTCATGCGCCCCTGCAGCACGTTGAAGAACTGCGGCAGCTCGTCGAGCGAGGTGCGCCGCAGGAACGCGCCGAAGCGCGTGACGCGGCTGTCGTTCCTGGTCGCCTGGCGCACGATGTCGCCGTCCTCGGCCACCGTCATGGTGCGGAACTTCCACACCGCGATCTTGCGGCCGTCGACGCCGTAGCGGCGCTGCTTGAAGAGCACCGGGCCGGGCGAGGAGAGCTTCACGCCGATGGCAATACAGATCATCAACGGAGCAATGACCAGCAGGATCAGCGAGGCGAGCACGATATCGCTCGCCCGCTTGATCACGCCGTTGAAGCCGTAGAAGGGCGTCTCGCACACCGCCACCACCGGCAGGTCGCCGATCGAGTCGACGCGCGCCTGGATCAGGTCGAAGACGAAGATGTCGGGGACGAAGTAGATCGAGGCGGTAGTGTCGCGCAGCTCCTCGAGCAGCTTCAGGATGCGCGGCTGCGAGGCCATCGGCAGGGCGATGTAGATGACCTCGACGTTGTGCGCGCGCACGTAGTCGGGGAGGGCGCCGATCGTGCCGAGCAGGCTCTCGCTGACGCGGGCGGCGGCGCGGTCGTCGCTGACGCGCGCTTGCGCGCGGTCGTCAAAATAGCCGGCGAAGCGCTGGCCGAGCAGCGGGTCGGCGGCGAGCCGGCGCGCCAGGGCCCGGCCCAGGTCGTTGGCGCCGGCGATCCCCGCGGTCTTGCGCAGGCCCTCGGCGGCGAGCAGCCGCGGCAGCACGAGCGGCAGCGCCCGGTGCGCGGCGAAGAGCGCCGCCGGCGTGGCGAAGGTCCAGGCGAGCAGCACCTGCGGGTCGAACACCTCGAGCGTGCGCGTCGACCAGCCGAGCAAGAGCAGCAGGAACACGATCGCCGCCCAGCCGGCGACGATGTCGAGCATCAGCTCGCCCGCCGGCAGGCCGCCCGACTGGCGCGCCAGGCTGCCGGGGAAGGTCATGGCGAAGACGAGCAGCGCCAGGATCAGGCAGGCGCCGTCGAAGCGCCCGCCGAAGGCCGCCACCGCGGCGCCGAGCGTGCCGATCGCCACCAGCGGGTCGACCGCCGCCTGCACGAGCGCCGCCGTCCCCGGCTGGCTGCGCAGGAGTCTCGACGGCGGCTGGGCGGGCGTGGCGCGCGTGGCTTGCAAGGCCATCGCAGTTTGCGTGACGCGGGTTCAACGCCGATGTTTCCCGCGCCGCGCGTTTGTAGCCTCAACGGACTAGCGTTCGGCGAGGGCGCCGGACGAACGCACGACCCAGCCGCACGACTATAGTGCCCGGAGCCATGGCCATGACCACCACGACAGCACCCTCCGCCGCCGCCGCGCAGCCGCTTCCCCTCGCCCCCGCGGGCGAGGCGAAGGGCGACGGCCGCACCGCCGCGACCGACTTCCTGCAGATCGAGTCGATCGTCCTCAACCTCGACGCCTCGCTGCGCGTGCACGCGCGCGCGCACTTCTTCAGCTGGACGCAGGGGCTCCTGCAGAGCCTGATCCGCCACGAGCTGCTGGTGTGCACGCTGTGCCACGGCAAGCCGCCGGCGTTCCGCGCCGACGGCTTCTCGATGACCACGCCCGACCCGGCGCTGTTCAGCGACATGTTCCTGCGCGACACCGCGGTGGCGCCGGCGCTGCTGAAGAGCTGGGAGGAGCGCCGCTACCAGCCGGTGGTGGTCGACGCCGCCGCCAGCGGCCTGGGCAGCGGCGCCTTCGTGCGCGAGATCGAGCGCCTGGGCGCGACGCAGCTGCTGGTGCACGGCGTGCACGACGCCGACGCGCGCGCGGTGACGCTGTTCACCTTCGCCTGCCGCTCGGGCAGCGTCGGGCCGCGCCAGGCCTACCTCGCGCAGCTGCTGGCGCCGTCGCTGCACTCGGCGTGGGTGCGCACGCAGATCGCGCAGCGCGCGCAGTCAGGCGCCGACAAGGCCTCCGGCCAGAGCGTGCTGACGGTGCGCGAGCAGGACATCCTCAAGTGGATCTACCTCGGCAAGTCCAACTTCGAGATCGGCGCCATCCTCAAGATCAGCCCGCTGACGGTGAAGAACCACGTGCAGAAGATCCTGCGCAAGCTCAACGTGGTGAACCGCACCCAGGCGATCGGCAAGGCGCTCGAGCTGCGCATCCTCAACCCCTGACCGGCGGGTGATCCACACCAGGGCAGACCTCAAGCGCTACCTCGAGGCCGACAAGAGGGCGCTGCGGATCACGAAGCGCTCGCCCTCGCTCGTCGGCGACCGCGTCTGGAAGTTCCAGCGCGCGCTCAGGTCCTGCGAGTACTACAGGAACACCGGCAGGAGGTTGCGCTATTACTGGCACAAGCTGCGCCTGGAGCGGCTCTCCGCGCAGACCGGCTTCTCGATCCCGCTCAACGTGTTCGGCCCCGGCCTGTCGATCGCGCACGCGGGCACCATCGTCGTGCACCGCAACGCGCGCATCGGCGCGAACTGCCGCATCCACGTGTGCGTGAACATCGGCGCGAGCCGGGGCAGCGACGTCGCGCCGCGCCTGGGCGACAACGTGTACATCGCGCCGGGCGCCAAGATCTTCGGCGACATCGAGATCGCCTCCGATATCGCCATCGGCGCGAACGCGGTGGTCAACAAGTCCTTCCTCGAGCCGGGCATCACCATCGCCGGCGTGCCGGCGGCGAAGATCTCCGCGCGCGACAGCCGCGGCCTCGCGCTGCGCGCCGCGTAAGAAGTTCCGTAGTCCGCACGGACGATCGCCGTCCGGCGCCCGCGGGCCACCCCCGTAACAGACCGCACCTAGCATCGTCCTGCTGATGCGATCCCTCGCCATCCTGCTCTGCTGCGCCGCTGTTGCCGGCGCGGCGCGCGCCGCGGGATCCGCGGCGAGCCCCGAGCTGGCGTCCTTCGCCGACCTGGTGCGCCTGTCCGCCGCGGCGCCGCTCGCCGCCGCGCCGGCCGCCGCGCCGGCGCCGCTGCGGGTGACGCTCGTGCAGCCGCTGCCCGCGGAGCCGCGCTTCGCGGTGCGCGCGCCGCGGGAGCCTGGACGCTGGCTGCTGCTCTTCTCCGGCCTCGCCCTCGCCGCCTGGGTCGCGCACCGGCGCCTGGCGGGCACCCTGTGAGGATCCTGCCGCTCCTCCTGCTCGCCGTGCCGCTGGGCTGCGGCAATGCCGACGCCACGCGCGCCGGCATGCAGGTGGTGGCCAAAGTGAACGGCACCGAGATCGCCGCCGCCGAGGCGCCGAGCGCGCAGGCGCTCGAGCAGGCGATCGAGCGCGAGCTGCTGGTGCAGAAGGCGCGCGAGGCCGGCCGCGAGCGCGACCCGGCGGGCGCCCCGGCGATCGACAGAGCCCGGCGCCCGGGGCTCGCGCGCGCCAGGCTGGAGCGCCGCGCCCCGCCGGCGCGCAGCCCCC
>JBQTJF010000239.1:0-8115 GCA_052387375.1 Betaproteobacteria bacterium | reverse complement strand
GGCGACGTAGTAGTGATGGACCTGCAGGCGGCAAACAATGCGTCGGCTTGGGGCGGTCTCGCCTCTCGGCTTGCGCAGCGGCGGGGCGTGCGAGGTACCGTCATGTGGGGGACTTGTCGTGACGTAGAGGAGATTCGTCAGGTAGGTTACCCGGTGTGGGCCATCGGTGTATGTCCTAGGCGAAGCCGTAATGACTTCACGTTCGGATCTATAAACGAGCCTATCAACGTTGCGGGAGTGATAATCAGCCGGAATGATTGGATTGTGGCTGACGAGAGTGGCGTCCTGTGCGTCCCTGGCTCCGCAGCGGAGGAGGTTGTTGCCTTGGCAACGAAGATTGCGAAGCAGGAACGGCAGCTCGTTCGGATGGTGAAAAGTGACGCCGTAACTTCATGGGACCAGGTGTGAAGGTCTCCCCCGGGAGCACAGCGTAGTATCCGTTGCTTGCAAACCGGCGCGGCTTACAGTGGTTAAATAACCTGTCCTAGGACACGGGCGGTGTATAGCGCCGCTCCCGAGTCGGCACGCAAACGAGGAGGAACAAAATCATGCTGCACCTTGCGCGACATCTTATCTGGCTAATTTGCGGCGTGGTCGTCGCGGTCCCATCCATGGCAGTCGCTCAGGATTCCTACCCGTCGCGGCCAATCCGAATACTGGTTGGCTTCCAAGCCGGTGGTAGCGTCGACCTCACGGCCCGGCTTGTAGGCGAGCACCTCGCCAAATCCTTGGGTACACCTGTGATCGTCGAAAACAAGGTTGGCGCCTCGGGAATGATCGCGGGGGCTGAGGTCGCGAAAGCCGCAGCGGACGGCTACACGCTATTCATGGCGAACATGGGCTCCTCTGCTCTAGCGCCCCATATGCAGGCGAAGCCTCCTTATGACCCCGTGAAGGACTTCACGCCAATCTCGCAACTGGTAGCTGTCTATTACGTGGCAGCCGTACCCTCAACGTCGCCCGCCGACAACATTACAGATTTCATCAAGTGGGCGAAACAAAGCCCGGATGTCACCTTTGCCTCTGCCGGTGTCGGTTCGACTGGGCACATGAACGGAGAACTGCTGAACCAGGCCGCGGGCCTCAAGATGCGGCACGTGCCCTATAAAGGCTCGCCTCAAGCCGTCACGGATCTAATGGCTGGACGCACGAGCATTTATATAGATGTGTCGTCGGTGCTGAAGCCTCATGCAATGAACGGCAAGCTGAAGGCGCTCTACGTAACAAGCCCTGTACGTGATCCAGACCTCGCGCAGGTCCCAACTATCCGTGAACTTGGACATCCGAATCTTGAAACGTCTGGGTGGCAAGGCCTCGTTGGTCCGGCCGGGGTTCCTCAACGTGTTGTGTCGCGCCTAGCCGCCGAAATAAGAAAGATCTTGGCCCTTCCCGCGGTGCGGGACCGCTTGCGCCTAGCCGGCCAACCCGTGGTTGACAGAGGCCCGCGGGACTTCGCCGCGTTCATAAAGGCGGAAAACGAGCGAGTCATTTCAGTAATCAAGACGGCGAACATGCGGAACAATTGATATACAAGCTCCGCCGCATGGAAGCGGATAGCGCCTTGTGGTGCTTTCAGCTGTGTGCAGTAGCCCGGGACATCCCCTAAAGGGATCACGCAACGCGTTAAACGGTGCTGTTGATGAGGGAGACGATGATCGACGGGATCAGACTATCTCGCATCACATACCGATGTATCACGTTGACTTGGGCGACATGGGGGCTATCGGCCTGGAGTACTGGGTCCTCGAACCATATGAAAAGCAACCTATTCGAGCGTTCGTGGAACCGTCCAAACCCATAGTGTTGACGCTGCACGGCCAGAGCCATGCGGAGATGTCGCAGCTCCTCGTAAGAAAGGACGCCGAACTACCATATCTGCGTCAGCGGCTAATCGTCCACGTGGCACTTAAGTCTGACGACGAGTTGACTCGGCTGAACTCGCAGGCCCGCGAAGAAGGTCTCCAGCACCAGGACCAGGAGGCGCAGAAGCAGATGCAGACTGAGGTGGCGCGCCTGTTGAGATTACACGGGATGCATGTCGAACCCGTTGGTGGTGCACCCGCAGGGCAAGGCGACGATGGTCCGCCGACCCAGCCTAGACCACCACGGCCTAAACCCGTCCCTATCGAAATCCACGAGCCTCCGACGTTCTTGAGGATCGTTTGGGAGGAATCCGAGCCGATAACTTTTTATCCCGAACAAAGTCGGTATGTACGCATCGAGACCGATGCAGAGAGCGGCTACCGCAACCCATCGAATCCGAAGGCGTCCCGAATGAACTTCATTGTTGCAGGTGAAGGTGTCTCGTTTGCGGGTTCGACGCTTTTGACCGGTGGACGAATGCGCGCAATTGTCCGGTGCGACGGGAAGGCAAAGATCGGATCGGGCGGAACCATTCGGGTGGAGCTTGCGCGAGTTGGGTTGCCCGCTCTCGCCGACGCACGGGATTTTGAGATAGTCACGCCGCCTGTTAGCAGGCAAGCAAAGAAGAGCGTTTCTGTTCCACGCATAGATCCAAGAGCTATCGGCCCGACGGACTCACAATGGGATGTTCTGAATTGGCGTTCCGAGGAGCCAGCCTATGCAGCGTCATCGTCTGAGATGGAGAACGGGACGCTGGTGGTCTGGTACTCGACAATCTTTCCGAGCTACGCCAAGGAACTCAAGGCCTTGGAAGCCCGCGATCCGGCGCTAGCAAAGTCCTTTAACTCACGGTATGCGATCTGGCTAGCCGTACACTCGCTATTGCTCCAAGAAGAAAGTGAAGACCGGAAGGAGATGGAAAGCGTGCCAGAGGAGGCGCTTGAGGAAGTCGAGCGCCTAGAGCGCTGCAGAATTGCCCGCATGTCAGCCATGATTGCTCTACGCGAGATACGGGATCTAAAGGCCGGTTCAGGCACAACCGATTAGCAGTGAGGAACAAGGTCCTGCGCTCGCTGCAGAACGCTCACGGCGACTTCTGCGTCGACATCTTCCAGCGTGCCGACGGCAGCTTCGGTTTCGAGGAGTGCCGCCGCGACCCCGAGGACGCCGGACGCTGGACCTCGTTGCAGCGCTACGGCGGCCACGTCTTCCGCTCCGAGGAGGAGGCGCTCGCCGAGGCCAGGTCCCGCGTCAAGTGGCTGTAGTGGCGGTCTACGAGCGGCAGGACACGCGCCAGACGCTGCGCGAAAGCATCGCCGAGTATTTCGCTGCCAACCCGGACCTCAAGCGCGGCGAGGACCTGCCGGCGGCGGCGCGCGAGTTCTTCCGCTGCCACGATGCCGCGCACGTGGTGTTCGGCTGCGGCCGGACGCTCGACGACGAGGCGATCGTCAAGCTGGCGAGCATCTTCGGCACCACCGCGGGCTTCGGCGTGCTGCGCGGCTACCGGCTTCACGGCGTGCGCGAGGTCTACCGCGACCTGGGCGCCGGTGAAGTCGTCGTAACCGCCTTGAAATCCGTCGTGCTCGTGCCGCGCACCGTGCTGCGCTGCCTGCGCCAGCGCCGGCGCTGGCCGTGGGACGCGTTCGACGAGCACCTGGCGACGCCGCTTTGCGAGCTGCGCGAGGCCTTCGGCATCCGCGTGGCGCGCGGCTAGATGCGGCTTTTCTTCGCCCTGTGGCCGCCGCGCGAGACCGCACGCGCTCTCGCCGAATGGGCCGGCCCCATGGGCGGGAAGAGGATCGCCGAAGAGAAGATCCACCTTACGCTGGCCTTTCTCGGCGGCGTCGAGCCGGGAAAGGCGATCGCCGCGGCGAGGCAGGTGCGCTCGGAGCGCTTCGAGCTGCCGATCGACAGCGCGAAGTACGTGCGCGACGACCATATGGTGTGGGTGGGGCCGCGCGAGACGCCCGAGGGCCTGCGGCTGCTCGCCGAGCGGCTGCAGCTGGCGCTCTTCCGCGCCGAGTTCATCCTCGAGCGCCGGCCGTTCAGGGCGCACGTGACGCTCCTGCGCAAGGCGCGCAAGCCGCCGGCGCTCGCGCCCCTGCCGAAGGCGGCCTGGCCGGTGCGCGAGTTCACGCTGGTCGACTCGGACCTTTCCCGCTACGAGGTGCTGGAGCGCTTCCCGCTCGATTTGCGGTAACTTTCCGGCATGGACGACGGCGAAATCGCCAGCCACTACAGCCGCGGCACGCTTCTCTCCCGCCTCAACGCCGCGATCGGCAGCGGCATCGGCGGGCCGGCGCGCTACTTTGCGCGGCGCTTCGGCTGCCAGGTCACCGGCATCGACCTGACCGCGGAGTTCTGCGAGGTGGCGCGGCACCTGACGCGCCTGCTCGGCATGGAGGACAGGGTGCGCTTCGAGCCCGGCGACGCGCTCGCGATGCCCTTCGCCGATGCGAGCTTCGACGGCGCCTACTCGATGAACGTCTCGATGAACATCGCCGGCAAGGGCGCTTTCTACCGGGAGGTCCGCCGGGTGCTGAAGCCGGGCGCCTGGCTCCTGCTCTCCGAGGTGACGAAGGGCAGGGGCGGCGAGAGGACACGCTCGACCGCTCGCGCGCCATGGTGGAGCGCGGCGAGAAGCCGCCGCATCGCGCCGTCACGCTCATCCACGGCGAGCTCGCGCCCCAGGCGGCGGCGAACACCGCCCGCGGCCTGAAGGAGGCGCGCATCGTGCCGATCGAGGTGCTGGCGCGAAAGCCTACGTCCGCTTGAGGCTCGACTCGTACGCGGGCTGCACCTCGTGCGGCCCCGAGGCGCAGAAGCCGAGGTCGCGCAGCAGGCCGTCGGCGAGGGCGTAGACCCAGCCGTGCACGGCGAGGCGGGCGCCGCGCGCCCAGGCGTCCTGCACGATGGTGGTCTGGCAGACGTTGAGGGCCTGCTCGATGACGTTGAGCTCGCACAGCCGCTCGGGGTCGCGCACGCCGTGCTTCTTCATCACGTCCTGGATGTGGCGCAGCCAGTTGTCGACCAGGCCGAAGCGCGCGTCCTGCATCGCCGCCTGCACGCCGCCGCAGCCGTAGTGGCCGCAGACGATGACGTGCTCGACCCTCAGCACGTCGACCGCGTACTGCAGCACCGAGAGGCAGTTGAGGTCGCTGTGCACCACCACGTTGGCGACGTTGCGGTGGACGAACAGCTCGCCCGGCTGCAGGTCGACGATCTCGTTGGCCGGCACGCGGCTGTCGGCGCAGCCGATCCACAGGTACTTGGGCGCCTGCTGCGCCGCGAGGCCGGCGAAGAAGCCCGGGTCGCGCGCGCTGACGCGGCCCGCCCAGGCGCGGTTGCGGTCGAAGAGGTGCCTAAGCAGGCGCATCGGTGGAAAGGACGAGGCGAGCGGCGAGCCCGCCGCCGTCGCGCGGCAGGAGCTCGAGGCGGCCGCGGTGCGCCTGCGCGATGCGCTCGACGATGGCGAGGCCCAGGCCCGCGCCGCCCGGGCCGCTCCTCGCGGCATGGAGGCGCGTGAAGGGGCGCTTCAGGCGCTCGGCTTCGGCAGGCGGGATGCCGGGGCCGCGGTCTGATACGTCCACTACTGCAAAAAGATCTTCTTTCTTTACCTTTATTTCTATTGGTTCGCCGGCATAACGCAGGGCGTTGTCCACCAGGTTGGTGATGGCGCGGCGCACCGCGAGGCGCGCGAAGCGGAAGCGCCTGAGCTCGCCCGGCGCCAGCGAGACGCTCCGGTTGAGGCGCCGGTAATGCTCGGCCACCTCCGCCGCCACCGCGTCGAGGTCGTGCTCGGCCTTCTGCTCGTCGGCGCCGCGCGCGAAGTCGAGGAACTGGCCGATCACCGCGTCGATCTCGTCGATGTCGGCGATCATGGCGTCGGCGGCGCCCGGCTCGGCGCCGCTCATTTCCAGCGCCAGGCGCAGGCGCGAGAGCGGCGTGCGCAGGTCGTGCGAGATGCCGGCGAGCACCATGGCGCGCTCGCGCTCCATGCCCTCGAGGTCCGCCGCCATGCGGTTGAAGGCGGCGGCGACGGTGCGCAGTTCGAGGGCGCCTTGCTCGGGCAGCGGCTGGTGCGGCTGGCCGCGGCCGAGACGGCCGGCGGCGCGGCGCAGCCGCGCCAGCGGGCGCGCCAGGTTCGAGGCGATGAGCCAGGCGCCGGCGAGCGCAAGCGCGAGCAGCGCCGCGCCCCAGCCCAGCCACTGCAGCCCGAACGCCGGCTCGAAGCGCTCCCCCGGCAGCATCGCCCAGAACTCGTCGGAGTCGATGAAGAAGCTGACCCAGAAGCCTGCCTCGCCGTCGCGGGCGTAGGCGAAGCGGGTTTCCGCTCCACTGATGTTTCGGATTTTCTGGATGACAAGATCGAAGAGGGGATCGTCCGGCAGTGGCTCGAGTTTCTCGCTGGCGGTCGCCGGATAGACGCGCAGGCCCTCCGCCTCGTTCAGCTCGATGAGCAGCTCGCGGCGGCGGAAGGGGTCGGCGTTGACCAGCGCCGCGCGCGTCAGGTTGACGGTGCTCACCGCCTGCTGGGCGAGCTCGCGCGAGCGCGGCTCGCGCTCGTAGACGCGGTAGATCTGGAAGGAGGCGAGGACCGCGGTGACGATGAGCGCCGCGAACAGCACGAACGACCGCGCGAACAGCGTCACTTAGGTTCTGCGTCCGGCACGAAGACGTAGCCGAAGCCCCACACCGTCTGGATGCGCTTGGGATGCGCCGGGTCGTCCTCGACGATCTTGCGCAGGCGCGAGATCTGCACGTCGATCGAGCGGTCGAACACCTCGTACTCGCGCCCGCGCGCGAGCTCCATCAGCTTGTCGCGCGAGAGCGGCTGGCGCGGGTGCTGGACCAGCACCTTGAGCACCGAGAACTCGCCGGTGGTGAGCGACACCGCCTTGCCGGCGCGCGTCAGCGTGCGCGTCGAGAGGTTGAGCGAGAAGCCGCCGAACTCGTACACCCCGCCCGCCGCCGGGGCGCCCGGGGGCCCGGCGGGCGCCCTTCTTCGCAATACCGCGTTGATGCGCGCCAGCAGCTCCCTGGGGTTGAAGGGCTTGGGCAGGTAGTCGTCGGCGCCCATCTCCAGGCCGACGATGCGGTCGACGTCGTCGCCCTTCGCGGTGAGCATGATGATCGCCGGGCCCGCCGTGCCGGCGCGCAGGCGCCGGCAGATGGCGAGGCCGTCCTCGCCCGGCAGCATCAGGTCGAGCACCACCAGGTCGTAGCGCTCGCGCGCGAGCTGCTTGTCCATGCCGGCGGCGTCGGGCACCGCCTTCACTTCGTAGCCCTCGCCCCCGAGGTAGCGCACCAGCAGGTCGCGCAGGCGCTGGTCGTCGTCGACGACGAGGATGCGGGTCTTGAGCTCGGCCATGGGGAGGGCAATACATTGTTACAAAAATCGCGCCGGCCGACAGCCGCGCGCAAGGGCGTGAGCGTAACATCGCCCACCATGAAAGCGTTTCTTCTCGGGGCGGTGCTGTTCGTGATGGGCGCGAGCGCCGCGGCCCAGGGAGGGAAACAGCGTTATGAGCGCCCGCAACGCGGCGGGCCGCACCAGATGAGCCAGGAGGAGCGCCAGCGCATGCGCGAGGACATGCGCGACGCGTACCGCGACCGCTCGCGCGGGCGCGAGCGCCCGCGCGAGATGTCGCCGCAGGAGCGCGACAAGCTTCGCGAGGACATCCGGGACGCTAACCGGGACCTGAGGCGATAGCGTCCGGGCGCGCGAGCGGCTCGTTGGCCGCCGGCCCCGAGGAGTAGAAGCTGTAGGTGTTCTTGCCGGCCTGCTTGGCCGCGTACATCGCCGTGTCGGCGTGCTTCATGAGCGTGCCGGCGTCGGCGGCGTCGTCCGGGAACACGCTGATGCCGATGCTCGCGGTCACCGTGGCCTCGCGGCCGGCGATGGCGTAGGGGCGCTCGGCCTCGGCGAGGAGCTTCTTCGCCACCGTCTCGACCGGCGCGATGTCCGCCACTTCCTCCAGCACCACCAGGAACTCGTCGCCGCCCAGCCGCGCGATGAGGTCGCTCGAGCGCAGGTGCGGGCGCAGCCGGCCGGCGAGCTCGCCGAGCAGCGCGTCGCCGGCGTCGTGGCCGTAGAGGTCGTTGGTCTCCTTGAAGCCGTCGAGGTCGAGGAACACGACGGCGAGCTTGCCATTGCGCCGGCGCGCGCGCTGCACCGCCTGCTCGAGCGACGGCACGAGGCTGGCGCGGTTGGCGAGGCCGGTAAGGGGATCGGAGTAGGCAAGCGAG
>JBQTJF010000238.1:0-9938 GCA_052387375.1 Betaproteobacteria bacterium | reverse complement strand
TGCCGCAGCGAGCGGCGCGCCAGCAGGTCCTTCAGGAAAGCGTCTTCGTGGGAGCAGGATGCAAGCCGACGCAGCTCGCCGCCCTCGAGCGCCGCGATCGGCAGCCCGTCCATCAATAACAAGCTGTTTCTGTATGTGGATGCGATGCGCGCTTCCGGGGTCAAGATGCCGACCAGATTGAGCGGATCGGCAGCGGAGAGTACGACCAGCTCGCCGGGCTTGTCGAGCTTGCGCACCGCGCGCAGGCGGCCCACCGCGTCGGGAGCCGCGAACTGCTCGCCGCCGAAGCCGGCGACGAAGCGCCCGCCGCGGACCTCGCCGCGCGCCTCGAGGCGCCGGTAGACGCGCACCAGCTCGCGCCACGGCGGCAGCTGCGACTCGCGCTGCAGCTCGCCGCGGAACACCACGCCGTAGCGCCGCAGCAGCGTTCTCGCAATGCTCTCTACGGAGGGCTCTTGCATGGAAGGACCAAAAAGCGACCACCTGCCTGCCTGCTCCACCCGGCGCTTACGTTTTTCGGGCGGCGCGAGCAGCGCGCGCAGCCCGGCGAAGCTGTCCGCGGTCACGACGCCGGCGCCGGCGAGCTCGGCGAGCGCGCGCTCGAGAAAGGCCGGCAGCAGGCCGGTCGCGGCCGTGAGATCGCGGAAAAACGACGCTCCCCGCTTCTCCAATGCTGCGCGAACCGCCTCGGCTTCGGAAGAAAGATGGGAAGGCTGATTTTCAATCCTCCAAGCCTGGAGGCGCTCGCGCAGAAGCAGCGCCACCGGCGAGGTGCGCAGCGGCGACTTCGCCCCGGGCGTGAGGCGTCCCCAGGCGACGCGGCCGCTCGTGCACAGCGCGTCGAGCTGCTCCGGGCCGTAGTCCGCGACGCGCGCCGGCAGCACGTCGTGCTCCCAGGCCGCGGCGGCGACTTCGAAGCCCTCGAGCTGCGCTACGGCGGCGGCGAGTCCCTCCGCGCCGCGCAGCTGATCTTCGCCCGCGACATGCTGCCAGTGCATGAGGAAGCGCAAGAATTCGGCGGCGCTGACCGGCTCGATCTCCGCGCGCAGCCTGTTGAGGGTGTAGCGGTGAATGCGCGCCAGCAGCCGCCGATCGCACCACTGCAGATCGCTCGAAGAAAACCTGCCTCTGAGGATGCGCCCCCGCCTCTCGAGTTCCAGAAGCATTGCATTCTCTTCGGAGGTGATCGGACCCAATACCTCCAGCCTGCTGGCCAGCAGCTCGACCGGGTCGTCGTTCAGGCGCTCGAGGGCATGCCAGCGTCCGTCGCGGCGCACGGCACGCTGTTCAAGTTCCTTGAGAAGTGAAACCCAGTGAGGTTCGACCTCGCGTTCCTCGAGGTATCCCGCGACCATGAGCGCGTCGTACATCTCGTCGGGCGTGCCCGCCACGGGCCAGGCCTCCTGGCGCACGCGCTCGATGGCGGCGGGGTCGAGCGCGCCGAGGTCCTCGGCGCTGCGCACTTCGGTGGCGCGGCGGGTGTAGACCGCGCGCGTGCGTCGCTCCTCGAGCGGCGCGTCGTCGAGGAAGGTGTACACCGCCGAGTTGAGCAGCTCGTGGCTGAACACGGAGGGCTCCGGCGTGTCGCGGCAGACGAAGCTGATTTCGCCGTCGACGAGCTTTTTCAGGACCGCTTCGAGGGAAGAAGCGTCCATGGCCTCTTCCAGCGCGTCGCGCAGCGCTTGCTCGACCAGCGGATGGCTGGGGATCTCGCGCGCGCCGGGGAGGTTGTCCTGGCAGGCGACGGCGTCGGGGAATGCCGCCTGCAGCAGGTCCTCGGCGTACATTCGCTGCAGCTGGTTCGGCACCCTGGCGCCGCCGCGGTTGCGCGGCACGGCGAGGGCGAGCGTGGTGCTCCAGCGCCAGCGCGTCTCGAAGATGGGCGAGTCGAGCACCGCCTGCAGCAGCGCCTCGCGCACGGTGTTGGGGTGCAGGTAGCGCAGCACTTCCTCCAGCGGGAAGGAGTGCGCGGCGCCGAGCGAGAGGATCACGCCCTCCTCGGTGGCCGCCGCCTGCAGCTCGAAATTGAAGCCCTGGCAGAACTTCTTGCGCAGCGCCAGGCCCCAGGCGCGGTTGATGCGGCTGCCGAACGGCGCGTGCAGCACGAGCTGCATGCCGCCCGACTCGTCGAAGAAGCGCTCGAGCGCGATGGTATCGGTGGTCGGCACGACGCCGAGCGCGCGACGGGCCTGGTCGAGGTACTCGAGGACCTGCTCCGCCGCCGGGCGCGACAGGCGGTATTTCTCCAGAAGGGTCTGCAGGGTCGCTTCGGAGCGGAGGCGAGAAACCGCCACGCTCATTTCATCGCTGCGCGCCGGCGCCTCGCCGAGCCAGAACGGCATCGAGGGCGGCTGGCCCTGCGCGTCGGCGACGCGCACCACGCCGTTGCCGATGCGCAGGATGCGCCAGGAGGTGTTGCCGAGCTGGAACACGTCGCCCGGCAGCGATTCGATGGCGAAGTCCTCGTTCAGCGTGCCGATGAAGTGCCCCTCGGGCTCGAGCAGCACGCGGTAGTCGAACACCTCCGGGATCGCGCCGCCGTTGACGATGGCGGTGATCCGCGAGCCTTTGCGCGCCCTGAGCTTCCGGTTCAGGGTGTCGTGATGGATCAGGGCGGCGCGGCGGCCGCGGCGCGTGGCGTAGCCGCGCGCGAGCATCTCCACGACATCGAGGAATTGCTCCTTTTCCAGGTGCCGATAAGGGTAAGCTCCCTTGAAAAGCGCAAAAAGCGCATCCTCGTCCCATTCTCCCTCCGCCGCCGTCTCGGCGACGATCTGCTGCGCCAGCACGTCGAGCGGCTTGTCGGGGACGCTGACGCGGTCGAGCTCGCCGTCGTAGACCGCGCGCACCATGGCCGCGCACTCGACGAGATCGTCGCGCGTGAGCGGGAAGATGCGTCCCTTGGGCAGGCCGCCGACGGTATGACCCGAGCGGCCGACCCGCTGCAGCAGCGTGGCGATGCGATGCGGGGAGGAGATCTGGCAGACGAGATCGACGTGGCCGATGTCGATGCCGAGCTCGAGCGAGGCGGTGGCGACGAGCACCTTGAGCCTGCCCTCCTTCAGCCGCTGCTCGGCGTCGAGCCGCGCCTCCCTGGCGAGGCTGCCGTGGTGCGCGGCCACCCCTTCGGCACCAAGCCTTTCGGAAAGCTGGTGCGCCATGCGCTCGGCGAGGCGGCGGGTGTTGACCGTGATCAGCGTGGTGCGGTGGCCCTCGATCAGCTCGACCAGCCGCGCGTAGATCTCTTTCCACACCTCGCCCGACATCACCGCCTCGAGCGGCGAGGGCGGCACCTCGACGCCGAGGTCGATGGCCCGCTTATGGCCTTTATCGACAACGATGCAGTCGGCTTCGCCAACCAGGTATTTCTTTACTGTCTCGATCGGCTTCTGCGTCGCGGAGAGGCCGATGCGCTGCAGCTTGCGCCCGCAGACGTGATCGAGGCGCTCGAGCGACAGCGCCAGGTGCGCGCCGCGGCGCGACTGCAGCACGGCGTGGATCTCGTCGACGATCACCAGCTGCGCGGTCTTCAGCATGGCGCGCGAGCGCTCGGCGGTGAGCAGCAGGTAGAGCGACTCGGGCGTGGTGACGAGGATGTGCGGCGGCGTCCGCAGCATCGCCGCGCGCTCGGTCTGCGGCGTATCGCTCGAGCGCACTGCTGCAGTGATTTTCACTTCAGGGCATAGCGCGTGTATTTCCCGCCGCGGCTCGGCGAGGTTCTTGTGGATGTCCGCCGACAGCGCCCTGAGCGGCGAGACGTAAATGACGCGCACCTCGTCGGACAGCCCCTGCTGCAGCCCCTCGCGCAGCAGCCGGTCGATCGAGGTGAGGAAGGCGGCGAGCGTCTTGCCCGAGCCGGTGGGGGCGGCGATCAGCGTGTGGCTGCCGCCGCGGATGGCGCGCCAGCCGTCGAGCTGCGCCTCGGTGGGCGCGCCGAAACGGCCGGACCACCACTTGCGGATGAGGGGATGAAAATCTTGGGGTAGCAAGTCGTTCATTTTGACATTAGATTGCCGGATTCATTCATGCAGATCCGAGAGCTCAAGGCCAGGGCGCACAAGCTCGAGCCGGTGGTCATCATCGGCGCCAAGGGCCTGACCGACGAGGTGCTCGCCGAGATCGACCGCGCCCTCAAAGCCCACGAGCTGATCAAGGTCAGAGCCGTTCTGGAAAGGGACCAGCGGGATGCAGCCCTGAAGCAGGTCTGCGAGAGCACCGGCGCGCAACCCGTGCAGCAGGTGGGCAAGATCTTCGTCCTCTACAGGAAAAGGAATCCATGAGAGGCATGCTCAAGCTCGAGCAGCTGCGCGAGCTCGTCGGCAAGGGCGACATCGAGACCGTGGTGGCCGGCTTCACCGACCATTACGGCAGGCTGATGGGCAAGCGCTTCGACGCGGAGATGTTCGTCGAGGACATCGCCAAGCACGGCGGCCACGCCTGCGACTACCTGCTCACTGTCGACATGGAGATGGACCCGGTGCCGGGCTACCGCTTCGCCAACTGGGAGCTGGGCTATGGCGACTTCCATCTAGTGCCGGACCTCGCCACGCTGCGCGTGGCGAGCTGGCTGGAGAAGACGGCGCTGGTCCTCTGCGACGTGAAGAGCGAGAAGACGCACGACTATGTGGCGGTGGCGCCGCGCACGATCCTGCGCCGGCAGATCGATCTCACAAAGGAAAACGGGCATCAGGCGTTTGCAGCGACCGAACTGGAGCACTATCTTTTCCGCACCAGCTACCGCGACGCCGCGAAGCAGGGCTTCCGCGACCTCGAGCCGGCGGGCTGGTACCTCGAGGACTACCACATCCTGCAGGGCACCCGCACCGAGGGCTTCCACGCCGCGGCGCGGCGCCACCTCAAGCACTCGGGGGTGCCGGTGGAGACCTCGAAGGGCGAATGGGGCGCCGGCCAGCACGAGCTCAACGTGCGCTATGCCGAGGCGCTCGAGATGGCCGACCGGCACAGCGTGTTCAAGCAGTGCCTGAAGGAGGTCGCCGAGGCGGCCGGCATGAGCATTACCTTCATGGCGAAGTTCGCCGCCGGCCAGGCAGGCTCGAGCTGCCACATCCACTTCAGCCTGTGGAAGGACGGAAGCAACGCCTTCGACAAGCACTCCGAGGTGTTCCGCTGGTTCCTCGGCGGCTGGCTCGCGCACGTGCCCGACGTCATGGTCTTCTACGCGCCCACCGTCAACTCGTACAAGCGCTATGTCGACGCCTCCTGGGCGCCGACGCGGCTCGCCTGGAGCAACGACAACCGCACCGCCGGCTTCCGCGTCGTCGGCTCGGGCGCCGCGACGCGCATCGAGTGCCGCATCCCCGGCGCCGACTGCAACCCCTACCTCGCCCTCGCCGCCTCGCTCGCCTGCGGCCTGGAGGGTTTGAGAAAGCGAATCGAACCCCCTGAAGCATTCGTCGGCGACATCTACGCCGCCAAGAACCTGCCGCGCGTGCCCTACACGCTGTCCCAGGCGACCGAAAGATTCGTTACTTCTGAATTCGCGAAGCGCGCCTTCGGCGAGGAGGTCGTCGAGCACTACGCGCACTTCTACCGCACCGAGGCCGCCGCCTACGACAGGGCCGTGACCGACTGGGAGCGGGCGCGCTATTTCGAGAGAATCTGACATGCGGCTGTTCGGGGCGATCGTCCTCACCTTCTTGCTGGCACCGGCCATCGCCCAGGACGCGCGGATATCGACTAAACGGGCGGTCACGGAACCGCCCACAGTCCCCGAAACATGCCAGGCCGTCCGAGCGCGTGCCGAGGAGCTGCGAATCAAGCTCGATGCAGGCGTGTCCTCGGCAGCGCGAACCGCGGCCGGGACGTACCTGGCGAAGCCCACGCCGGGCAGCGACCAGCCCAAGGCCTGGATGGATTTCTCCGCACACGCGCTTCTCTACGGCGACGCGCAGGTATCGAGTTGGGCGGCCCTCAACGCGGTCCGGACCCGGATGGGCGGCGACACCCTGACCGGCGCGGGCATCATGCTTTCCTACCTCGGCAGCACCGAAGACGCGCTGGCCTTCCTGAATTGCGCCTACGCGCTCGGCCACCGCAGGCCCAATCTCCTGGAGGCCCTCGCCGTCATCCACCACGAGCAGGGCCGGCGCGGCGAGGCGCACCGTTACATCGGGGCTGCGCGCGAGGCGGATTCGCAGGATCCCCTCATCGAGATCGCGCACTCGCTCATCACGACCGGCAAGCCGCCCCCCAGGCCGGCCCCCACGCGCGGGCTGGAGCGCTGCATCGCGGAGCTCGAGGACCACTCGCGGACGGTGCTGGGACGGATCAAGGAGCGCGCCGACAGGTTCAAGGCGATCACCGGCAACGACCTCATGCCGTTCTTCCAGCCCATGGCGACTTTTCACCAGCAGACACTCGCCTACAGTCGCGGCCTCATTACCCAGGCGCGGTCGATGCCCACCGCGTCCCAGGCGGCGTTCGCGAACAACGCGATCATGCAGTGCGTGTTCACCTACTTCCACTTCACCGGCAACCTGCTGGAGAGCTATTTCGGCACCGTGTACAGCGATTACACGGCCGTGGTCTTCTGGGCCGATGCCCTGGGGATCGACCCTGCGCCGTACTGGAGGGAGCAACGAGGCTCGGGACGGCAGGGACCCGTCGTCAATGTGTTCGCCCTGAGCATTCCCAGCGAGCCTTACATCACCAAGCTGTGGGCGGGCGTGGGCTCAAGCGCGCGCGACTGCCCGCAGATGCGCTCGGCCTACCAGCGGGAAGCCGCGCACTCGCGGCAGCGCTTCCAGCGGGCGGGGATGCGCTTCGACGAGATCGCGCTCCCGCTCATGAACATCGCCGAGTACGAAATCCTCGCGGCGCGCGAGTTCGCCGTGCGCATGGCGGGCGAAATGAAGGGCGGCGGTCCGGCCGCCATCCCGGGAAAGGGCATACCCGGGGCCGGCGGCAAGCCCATGACCGTCGCCGAGATGAGCGTGCAGGCCATCAACGGCTCCTACCGCACGACGCTGCTCGACACCTGGCTCGACCGCCAGGTGCCGGAATTCTTCAACAACCTGGGCACCGCCTTCCAGCGCGACCGGCAGAACAACGAGCAGAACCTCCAGCAGAAGAAGCAGCAGATCGACGTCGTCTGCCCCGCCATCCCGCCCGAGCTGCTGGAGGCGCTGCTGGCCGAGCAGTGGCAGGCCTACCGCGACGGCCTATGGGAGGCGCTGCTCAGCAACTTCGAGGCGCAGTGGGACGCAAGGCTGAACTGCAACGTCAGCATCAACGGCTTCTCGGGGCAGCTCTACGACGACGGGAACTGGGAGGTGGGCTACAAGGGCAAGGGCTTCAGCTGCAAGGTCGGCCCAGGCGGGGCCGGCAGCATCGGCGCCGGGCCGTTCACGACGACGATCAAGGACGGCGAGTTCACATCGGTCAGCGTGGAGGGCAGCAATTGGGAGGTAACCGGGGACAGTGCCGGCGTCAGCGAGGCCACGGTGACGGTGAGGAGCGTCGACGCGAACTATCCGCCGTTCACCGGCGCCGGCAAGCTGACGGTCGGGGGCGTACGGGATCCCCGCACCGGGAGGATGGAGCCGAAGGTGGGCTTCAGCGGCAAGCTCGGCCTGGGATTCAAGACGAAAGTCGGCGGCGCCGCCTGCTACCCGGGCAGCGGCAGCGTCAGCGTCACGCCGCGCAAGGCCATGGGGGATGCGATCAAGTACGCGCTTTCCGCGAGATGATGCGCTGGCTACCCCTGCTTGCCTTCCTCGCAGCCTCGTGCGGCAGCCCTCCGGCTCCGGATCCCTATTGCAGCAGCGCGCCGCTCCCGGGCGATGCGAAGGTGAAATCCGGACAGGGCGCGCTCCAGGTGGCGGGCACCACCTCCGCCCACTTCCTCATTTTCGATAGCGCAGGGAAGCCCGTTACCAACCACCTGCTCGGCACGACGGCTGCCTTGGACCCGGGGAGATACCGCTTCACGGTCAACAATAACGCGCACATCGTCACCGTGGAGGCCGGGAAGCTCACCCGCTGCGCGACCGGCACGCTGCTCGTGAGCGGCACGACGCAGGAGACCTGGTTCGTGCAGGATCCGTCCGGTGCAGCGCTCCAGCAGACCCACCTCGGCAAGGCGATGTCGCTCGTGCCGGGGAAATTCCGCGTCAAGGTGAACACCGAGAGCGCGGCGGAAGTGAAGCCGAACCAGGTCACCGAGCTGAAGACGGGAACCCTGACAGTGGAAGGCAGCGGCGACGCGCAGTACCACGTGACGGACAAGGCCGGTGCCTCGCTCAACTACCAAAAGCTGAATAAGGCGCTTTCATTCTTCCCGGGCGAGTACAACGTTCGGCTGGGAGAGAACACCCGCGCAGTAACGATCGAAGCCGGGCAGGCGACGTCCGTGAAGTTCTAG
The DNA here is from genome assembly GCA_052387375.1 of Betaproteobacteria bacterium. Classification (GTDB taxonomy): domain Bacteria; phylum Pseudomonadota; class Gammaproteobacteria; order Burkholderiales; family SG8-39; genus SCGC-AG-212-J23. The sequence continues at coordinate 1,555 of JBQTJF010000238.1, read as the reverse complement.
GAGGCTCATGAGACTCAAGGGCAAGGTCGCTCTCATCACCGGCGCCGGGAGCGGCATCGGCCGCCAGTCGGCGCTGCTCTTCGCCAGGGAAGGCGCGTCGATCGTCGCGATCGACGTCAACGCGCGGGCGGCGGCCGACACGGCGAGGGACGTACCGGGCTCGCTCGCCGTGACCGCCGACGTTTCGAAGGCAGCCGATTGCGAGCGCATGGTGGCGGAGGCCGAGAGGAAGTTCGGCAGGCTCGACGTGCTCTTCAACAACGCCGGCATCATGCACGCCAAGGACGACGACGCCATGGCGACCGAGGAGTCGGTGTGGGACGTGACGCTGGAGGTCAACGCCAAGGGCGTGTTCCTCGGCTGCAAGTACGGCATCCCGGCGCTCAAGCGCGCCGGCGGCGGCTCGGTGATCAACACCGCCTCGTTCGTGGCGCTGATGGGCGCGGCGACGCCGCAGATCGCCTACACGGCGAGCAAGGGCGCGGTGCTGGCGATGACGCGCGAGCTCGCCGTCGTCCACGCCCGCGAGAACATCCGCGTCAACGCGCTGTGCCCCGGGCCGCTGAAGACCGAGCTCCTCATGAAGTTCCTCGATACGGAAGCGAAGAAGCAGCGGCGCCTGGTGCACATCCCGATGGGCCGCTTTGGCGAGGCGGAGGAGATGGCGCGCGCGGCGCTCTTCCTCGCTTCCGACGACTCGTCCTATGTGACGGGCGCCGAGTTCATGGTCGACGGTGGCATCACCGCGGCCTACGTAACGCCGGAGTGAGGCAGCGCGCGGCGGCGGTGCTCGTCATCGGCCTCCTCGTCGCCTGGCTTGCGCCGCTCGCCGGGCTCGTCGTGGCGGGCAAGCCGGTCGATCCCTACCTCGGCTTTCCGCCGCGCACCGAGCAGGTCGCGCACGCGCCCTTCTCCTGGGTGGCTTTCCTTCTCCTTTGCGTGCCGGCGGCTGCCGCACTGCTGCTTTTCGTCATGGCGTTGCAGCCCTCAGGGGCGGCGCGCAAGGCCTGGTTCGGCTTCCCGGCGTGGGGCTTCATCGGCGTCGCGCTCATCGGCGCTGGCTGGTTTGCCGCCTGGAACGACGTCCTGCCCGTCGAGTGGCGGCGACAGGCGTTCACGCCGCTGTGGCTCGGGTATGTGGTGCTCATGTCCGCCCTCGCCTATCGGCGCGCCGGGAAATCCCTGCTTACGCATCGGGCCGGCTGGTTCCTCGCGCTTTTCCCCGCGAGCGCCGCGTTCTGGTGGCTGTTCGAGCACCTCAACCAGTTCGGCGACAACTGGTATTACCGCGGCATCGAGAGCGCGAGCGACTGGGAGTACTTCTTGCAAGGCACTTTGCCTTTCTCTACCGTGCTACCCGCCATCGCCGCCACCTGGCACTGGCTGCGCCAGTTTCCCCGCCTCGAGGCGCTGCGCCTGCCCGCCGTGCGGGGCGGCCGAGTACTCGCTTCGCTCGCCATCCTCGCCGGCGCGCTCCTCCTCGCCGCCCTCGGGCCATGGCCGGAGGCGTTTTTCTGGGCGCTCTGGGTCGGGCCGCTTCTTCTTCTCGCCGGCC
>JBQTJF010000237.1:0-1636 GCA_052387375.1 Betaproteobacteria bacterium | reverse complement strand
ATCGGGCACGTGATCTCGAACGGCGTGCGCGCCTTCGTCTACGGCTTGACGCACGCGAGCTTCGCTCCTGTTCCAAGAAATTCTGCTTCTGAAACCAGACACTACTTCCGCCACCTCTCGCGACTGTCGGCCGCCTTCGCCTTCCTCGCCGACATGTCGATGCTCGCCATGGGCGGCGCGCTCAAGAGGAAGGAGAAGATCTCCGGGCGCCTGGGCGACGTGCTGTCGATGATGTACCTCGTCTCGGCGACGCTGAAGCGCTACGAGGACCAGGGGCGCATCCGCGAGGACCTGCCGCTGCTGCGCTGGTCGGTGCGCGACGCGCTCTACCACGCGCAGCAGGCGATCGACCAGGTCCTCTCCAACTTCCCGGTCAAGGCGCTGGCGACGCTGCTGCGCTGGACGGTGTTCCCGCTCGGCACGCCGTGGCGCCCGCCGCTCGACTCGCGCAACCACGAGTGCGCGAAGATCGCCCTCGAGCCCGGCGCGGCGCGCGATCGGCTGACGGCTGGAATGTTTATCTCGAGAAATGAATCTGAAGCTACCGGGCAGCTCGAAGCCGCGCTGCTCGCCACGGTGGCCTGCGAGCCGATCGAGAAGAAGCTGAGAGAGGCGGTGAAGGCCGGGGTCATCGCTCCAAGGTCCGGCATCGACACCGCGAGCCTCGCCCGGGAAAAGAGCGTGATCACCTCCGAAGAGCTGGCGCAATGGCAGCGCAAGGAGGCGCTGCGCAAGGACGTGATCAAGGTCGACGACTTCCCGCAGGACTTCGGGCGCGCCGAGGTCGTGCGCGCGATGGAAGACAAGCCGATCGCCGCGCGGGCCGCCTGACATGCCCCGAGCCCCCGTCTACATCGTCGACGGCGCGCGCACGCCGTTCCTGAAGTCGAAGAACCGCCCCGGACCGTTCGCCGCCGCCGACCTCGCCACGCAGGCGGGCCGCGCGCTGCTCGCCCGCCAGCCCTTTCCACCGGATGCACTGGATGAAGTCATACTGGGCTGCGCCGCGCCGTCGGTCGACGAGGTGAACATCGGCCGCGTCGCCGCGCTGCGCATGGGCTGCGGCCAGAAGGTGCCGGGCTGGACGGTGATGCGCAACTGCGCCTCGGGGATGCAGTCGGTCGACTCCGGCATCAACAACATCCTCGCCGGCCGCTCGCAGCTTGTCCTCGCCGGCGGCGTCGATGCGCTCTCGCGCGCGCCGCTCCTCTACGGCGACAGGATGGTGCTGTGGTTCTCCGATCTTGCTTCTACCAAGACGACCTCCCAGAGGCTGGCGGCCTTTGCGCGCCTGCCCGTAAAGTCCCTCCACGCCCCTGTCATCGGCATCATGAAGGGCCTGACCGACCCGATGGTGGGCCTGCTCATGGGCCAGACCGCCGAGAACGTCGCGCACCGCTTCGGCATCACGCGGGAGCAGATGGACGCCTTTTCACTTCGTTCCCATCAGAGAGTCATGAAGGCCCAGGACGAAGGCCACTTGGCCGCCGGCGGCGGCGAGCTCGAGGCGCTCTACGACGCGAAGGGCAACACCTACACGCTCGACGACGGCGTGCGCCGCGACATCTCGATCGAAGGTCTGAAGAAGCTCAAGCCCTTCTTCGACCGCAAGTACGGCAACGTCACCCCCGGTAAC
>JBQTJF010000236.1:0-18294 GCA_052387375.1 Betaproteobacteria bacterium | reverse complement strand
GGCCGCGTGGTCGTCGCGCACGTCCTGGAGGTGGCGCAGCCAGTTGTCGGCGAGGCCCACACGCTGGCCGCTGAGCGCGGCATGCACCCCGCTGCACCCATAGTGGCCACAGACAATCACATGTTTTACCTGGAGCAGGTCAATCGCGAACTGCAGCACCGAAAGGCAGTTGAGATCGGTGTGGACAACGAGGTTGGCAACGTTGCGGTGCACGAACACTTCACCCGGGGCGAGGCCGGTGATCTGGTTGGCGGGCACGCGGCTGTCGGAGCAGCCGATCCAGAGGAACTCGGGCGCCTGCTGCTGCGCGAGGCTGGAGAAGAATGCCGGGTCGCTCGCCCGCATCGCGAAAGCCCATTTGCGGTTGCGCTCGAAGAGCTCGGAGACCGCCGTCATTTCGTCTCTTCGAAGAGCTCCCGGCCGATGAGCCAGCGCCGGATCTCGGAGGTGCCGGCGCCGATCTCGTAGAGCTTGGCGTCGCGCCACAGGCGCCCGGTGGGCGTCTCGTTGATGTAGCCCATGCCGCCCATCGCCTGGATCGCCTCGCCCGCCATCCAGGTGGCCTTCTCCGCGGCGTAGAGGATGGCGCCCGCAGCGTCCTTGCGGGCGCTTTTGTCAGATGAGTCGTTTCGGTCGAGCATCTGCGCGTCGGCGTACACGTAGGCGCGGCAGGCGGAGAAGGTCGTGTACATGTCGGCGAGCTTGCCCTGCATGAGCTGGAACTCGCCGATCGGCTGGCCGAACTGCTTGCGCTCGTGCACGTAGGGGACGACCACGTCGAGGCAGGCGGCCATGATGCCGAGCGGCCCGCCGGCGAGCACCGCGCGCTCGTAGTCGAGGCCGGACATGAGTACCTTCACGCCCTCGCCGTCCTTGCCCAGAACCTGATCGATGGATACTTCACAATCCCTGAAGACGAGCTCGCAGGGATTGGAGCCGCGCATGCCCAGCTTGTCGAGCTTCTGCGCGGTGGAGAAGCCTTGCATGCCCTTCTCGACGAGGAAGGCGGTGATGCCCTGGTCGCTCGTCTTGCCGTAGATCACCAGCACGTCGGCATCCGGGCCGTTGGTGATCCACATCTTGTTGCCGTTGAGGACGTAGCGCTCGCCACGCCGTTCCGCCCGCAGCTTCATCCCGACGACGTCGGAGCCGGCGCCCGGCTCCGACATGGCGAGCGCGCCGACATGCTCGCCGGAGCAGAGCTTCGGCAGGTACTTGCGCTTCTGCGCCTGTGCGCCGTTGCGCCGGACCTGGTTGACGCACAGGTTGGAATGCGCCCCGTACGAGAGCCCGACCGAGGCGGAAGCGCGGGAGATCTCCTCCATGGCGATCACGTGCGCGAGGTAGCCGAGGGCGCTGCCGCCGTACCCCTCCTCGACGGTGATGCCGAGCACGCCGAGCGCGCCCAGCTTGCGCCACAGGTCGGCGGGAAACTGGTTGCTGCGGTCGATGTCCGCAGCGCGCGGCGCGATCTCCTTGGCGGCGAAGCCGCGCACCGAGTCGCGCAGCATGGCGATGTGCTCGCCATGGTCGAACTGCAGGGTGCTCATTCGGGCGTGTCCGGGGTGTCGGGCAGCATCATCAGCGTCTGCTGCATGGTGGCGACGTGCCTGCCGTCCTCAGCGTACACCTCGCCGCGCGTCACCGTCAGCGTCTTTCCGGCCTTCACGACCTGGCCGCGGGCGAGGAGCGCGCCGCGGGCTGGGGCGAGGATGTTGATCTTGTACTCGACGGTGACGAGCGAGCAGCCGGCCGGCATGAGAGAGAAGGCGGCGTAGCTCGCCCGGATGCGGGCCGCGAAGCCGGGGTCGGCGGGAGCATTCATGGGGTCGGAGCCCGGGGAGGCTACTTGACGTTTACGTAAACGTCAACCTCGCCGGAGCTGCTTCCTGACGCGCTTCTCGAAGGCCTCGAGCTCGGCGAGCTGCGCCTCGAGGTCGGCGCGCTGCTGCACGAGGCTCGCCTTGTGCGACTCGAGCACCGAGAGAAAGCGCGCGAGCTGCGGGCGCTCGTCGCGCCCGGGCTCGTACATGTCGATCAGCTCGCGGACCTCGGAGAGCGTCAGGCCGAGGCGCTTGCCGCGCAGCGTCAGCTTGAGGCGCGTGCGGTCGCGCGCGGTGTAGATGCGCCGCTGGCCATCGCGGCGCGGCGCGAGCAGTCCCTGGTCCTCGTAGAAGCGGATGGCGCGCGGCGTGACGTCGAACTCCTGCGCCAGCTCGCCGATCGAAAACTCCGCGTTGACCGCCCGGGCCCGCTCCTTTTCCATGGTAGCTTTCGTCTTGATTCTAGCTGATGTCCTCGCTCGAGTATCCGTTCCCCGAGATTCCCGCGCCCGGCACGACGCGCGAAGTCGCGCCGGGAATCCACTGGCTGTCGATGCCGCTGCCGTTCCAGCTCGACCACATCAACCTGTGGCTGATGCAGGACGAGGGCGGCTGGACGGTCGTCGATACGGGAATCGGCGACGCGCAGACCAGGACGCTTTGGGAAAGCGTTCTCGAAGGGAAAAATGTGCAGCGCGTGGTGGTCACGCACTATCACCCCGACCACGCGGGCAACGCGGCATGGCTGTGCCAGCGCTTCGGCGCGGAGCTCTGGATGACGCAGGGGGAATACCTGACGGCGCACGCGGTGCGCACCAGCACCGCCGGGTACACCGCCGACGCGGTGCTGGCGGTGTTCCGGCGCAACGGCCTGGACGCGCAGCGCGCGGCGGCCATGGCGAGCGGGCGCAACCGCTATGCCGCGCTGGTGCCGGAATTTCCCTTCTCCTACCGGCGCATTATCGAGGGCGACCAGGTGCGCGTGGGCGGGCATGCCTGGCGCGCCATCATCGGCCACGGGCACGCTCCCGAGCACCTCTCGCTCTTCGCGAAGGAAGCGAACACGCTCATCGCCGGCGACATGCTGCTCTCCACGATCTCCACCAACGTCAGCGTCTGGTCGATCGACCCGGAGGGCGATCCGCTGCGCCTGTTCCTCGATTCCGTGGCGCGCTACCGCGAGCTGCCGGAGGACGTGCTGGTGCTGCCTTCGCACGGCAAGCCCTTTCGCGGCGCGCACCGGCGGATCCAGCAGCTCGAGCGGCACCACCAGGACCGCTTGAAGGAGTTGAGCGAATCCATTCGGGAGAAACCGAAAAGCGCCTTCGAGCTTCTCGGCGTGCTCTTCCGCCGGCCGCTGGACGCGCACCAGACCTTCTTCGCCATGGGCGAGGCGATAGCCCACCTGCACTACCTCTACTACGCGGGGCGGGCGAAGCGCGCCGTCGATCCTGATGGCATCATGCGGTATGCAACCGGCTGACAAGACCGAATCCGAGGAGCTCGCCAAGGTCTGCCGCGAGGTGGCGGAGCGATCGTCCAGGATCCTCGGCGAGTTCGCCAGGAAACAGTCGCAAAGCCTCTCCGCCGCGGTGCGCGACGAGATGGGCATCGCCAAGGCCTTCATGGACCTCTACGCGCGCATGGCCGCCGACCCGGCGCTGATGGCGAGCGTATCGATGAACCTGTGGGTCGACTACCTGCGTCTCTGGCAGACCGGCTGGATGCGCATGTTCGGCATGCCGGCGCCGGCGGTGGCCGAGCCCGCCAAAGGCGACGCGCGCTTCAAGGACGAGGACTGGTCGAGCAACTTCCTCTTCGACATGGTCAAGCAGTCCTACCTGATCGCTTCGCGCCACATCCAGCAGGCGGTGTCGAGCGTCGAGGGGCTGCCGGTGGAGTCCGAGAAGAAGGTCGCCTTCTTCACGCGCCAGTACGTGGATGCCCTCTCGCCGTCGAACTTCCTGCTCACCAACCCGCAGGTGCTGCGCGAGACGCTGGCGAGCGGCGGGCAGAACCTAGTGCGCGGGCTGAACAACCTCCTCGCCGACATCGAGAAGGGCAACGGCGAGCTGCGCATCTCCATGACCGACGAGTCGGCCTTCAAGCTCGGCCACAATGTCGCTACCGCTCCGGGCAAGGTCGTCTTCCAGAACGACCTGATGCAGCTCATCCAGTACCAGCCGCGCACGGCCGAGGTGTACAAGCGGCCGCTCGTCATCATCCCGCCGTGGATCAACAAGTACTACATCCTCGACCTGCGCGAGAAGAACTCCTTCATCCGCTGGGCGGTGGAGCAGGGCCATACCGTGTTCGTGATCTCCTGGGTCAACCCGGACGCCCGCCTCGCCGGCAAGGGCTTCGAGGACTACATGCTGGAAGGGCCGCTGGCCGCCCTCGATGCCGTGGAAAAGGCGACCGGCGAGCGCCAGGTCAACTTCATCGGCTACTGCCTGGGGGGGACGCTGCTCGGAGCGGCTTTGGCTTTTCTCAAGGCAAGAAATCAAGACAGAGTCGAATCTGCCACTTTCTTCGTCAGCCTGCTCGACTTCTCGCAGCCCGGCGAGCTCGGCGTGTTCATCGACGAGGAGCAGGTCGCCAGCCTCGAGCGCAAGATGAACGAGCGCGGCTACCTCGAGGGCTCGGAGATGGCGGGCACCTTCAACCTGCTGCGCGCCAACGACCTGGTCTGGTCGTTCGTGGTGAACAACTACCTCCTCGGCAAGGACCCCTTTCCGTTCGACCTGCTCTACTGGAACGCCGACTCGACGCGCATGCCGGCGCGCATGCACAGCTTCTACCTGCGCAACATGTACATCAAGAACCTGCTCGGCGTGCCCGGCGGCATCACCCTCGCCGGCGAGCCGATCGACCTCCTGCAGGTCAAGCTGCCGGCGTACTTCATCTCGACGGTGGAGGACCACATCGCGCCCTGGAAGACGACCTACAAGGGCGCGCGCTATCTCGGCGGAGCGGTGCGCGGGGCGGTTCGGTTTGTGCTCGGCGGCTCGGGCCACATCGCCGGCATCGTCAACCCCCCGGCGGCGAAGAAGTATCACTACTGGACCAACGACGCGCTGCCCGAGACGCCCGACGAATGGTTCGCCACGGCGCAGCAGCATCCGGGCTCGTGGTGGGAGGACTGGCAGGCCTGGATGGACCGCCAGAACGCCGGCGAGCCGAAGGTGGCAGCGCGTACGCCGCAGAGTCCCCTGGAAGACGCACCGGGGAGCTACGCGATGATGAGGATCGCTAAATCCTGACGTCGCGCGGCTTGCGCGGCGCGCGCGCCGCCAACCGGTCGTAGAGCCAGCCGGGCATCGCGCGCAGGAGCAGCGACACCGCCGCCATCTGCCACGGGATGACCGCGAGGCGCCGGCGCGCCCCGATCGCCCTCGCGATGCGCCGCGCCGCCTCGTCGGCCGGAAGCAGGAAGGGCATGCGGTAGCGGTTCACCTGGGTCATCGGCGTGTCGATGTAGCCCGGGCAGACGCAGACCACGGAAACGCCGCGGCCGCGCAGCTCGGCGCGCAGGCTTTCCAGCCACGTGATCGCCGCCGACTTGGAGGCGCTGTAGGCGCCCGCCCCGGGCAGGCCGCGGAAGCCTGCCACGCTGGCGATGCCGGCGAGGGTGCCGCGCCTCGCCTCGCGCATCGCCGGCGCAAAGGCGGCGAGCGTCGCCGCAAGCCCGGCGACGTTCACGTCGAGCACGCGCCGCAGCTTGGCCACGTCGCCGACGTCGTCGCCGCGGGTGCCGACCGAGACGCCGGCATTGGCGATCACGAGGTCCGGCGCGCCGAAGCGGCGCACGAAATCGTCGGCCAAGGCCTTCATGCCGGATGCATCGGTGACGTCGACCTGGTAGGCGGCGATCGTGCCGGGCAGCGCGAGCCGCACCGGACGCCGGGCGATCAGGCCGAGCGTGCTGTCCGCGGCGGCGTAGTGCCGCGCCAGCGCCTCGCCGATACCCGAGGAGGCGCCGGTGATGACGACCTTTATCGCTGCTTCCTGGCCTGCTCGATGAGCTGCGAGACCGTCTCGAGCATGCCTTCGCCCGCGCTCACGGTGTAGCGGCCGTCGACCGCCATCTGCGGCGTGCCGTCGATGCGGTAGCCGGCGGTCATCATCTTCGCGCGCTGCGTCTTGCTGTGCACCGAAAACGACTTCATGACGTCGGCGAACTTCTGCGCGTCGAGGCCTTGCTTCTGCAGCCACTGCGCCAGCGCCTTGGGATCATCGGTGCGCAGCCGGTCGCGGTGGATGGCGTCGAAGAACGGGCGATGCAGCTTGTCGAGCACGCCGAGCGCCTCGAAGGTGTAGAAGATGCGGGCGTCGTGCTCCCAGCGCGGGTTGAATACCGCCGGCACGCGGCGGAACTGGGCGTCGGGGGGCAGCTTTTTCAGCCATACGTCTATCGCCGGCTCGAGGTTGTAGCAGTGGATGCAGCCGTACCAGAAGAATTCGATCACCTCGATCTTGCCGCCCGCCTCGGTGGGCTGCGGCGGCTTGAGCTCGGTATAGCGTTGCGCGCCCGCGGTCGCCGGCACGAGCAGCAGCGCGGCGCATAGGGGAACAGAAAGAAGCAGGCTGAGCAGTTTTCTCATCTCGAGGATGTCTCCTTGATCTTGACCAGGCTCGCGTCGATGCCGTTCTGCGCCAGGGCCTGCCGGATGCGGTTGATCTCCTCGACCTTGTTGAAAGGGCCGAGGCGCACCCGGTACCAGGTGCCCTTGTCGGGCAGGTTCGCCGGCTCGACGCTCGACTCGAACCCGAGGATCGCCAGCCGCGCCTTCTGGTTGTCGGCGTCGGCCGGGTTCTGGAACGAGCCCGCCTGGATGAAATAAACGTCCTTGCCCGCATCCTGTTGACCGCGCGATGCGCGCAGGCGTTCGCGCAGCTCGCGCTCGGTGACCTGCTCCTCCTGCCCGGGCAGGATCTTGTAGAAGTCGAACTTCGGCTTCTCGGCGGCGGCCGGCGGCGTGCCGGAGCCCTGCGGCAGCCCGGCGATGGCCGGCGGCTTCGCCGGGGCCGCGTCCTCCTTCTCGGCCTGCTTGGGCTTGCCGGCGATGAAGGGCATGGCGGTGCGGTTGAGGTAGAACGCGATCATGAGCGAGACGAGCAGGCCGATCGCCACGCCGGTGAACATGCCGAGCAGGAAGCCGCCGCCCTCGCGCCGGCGTGTGCCGGGGCGCTGGGTCGGGACGGTCCTGGGTATTGCCATCACATCTTCTCCGGGGCGCTGACGCCGAGAAGCGACAGCCCGTTGGCCAGCGTTTGGCGCACCGCCGCGCACAGCGCCAGCCGCGCGGCGCGCAACGCCTCGTCGTCGACGAGAATGCGCTCGGCATTATAGTAGCTGTGAAACTCGGCCGCGATCTCGCGCAGGTAGAACGCGAGCGAATGCGGCGCCAGCTCGCGCGCCGCGGCGGCGAGCAGGTCCGGGAACTCCTCCAGCTTGCGCGCAAGGGAGAGCTCGCGTTCGCCGGTAAGCCGTTCCAAAGCAAATTCTTTGGGTTGTTTCCCTGCTTGTGCGAAAACACTGCAGACCCGCGCGTGCGCGTACTGCACGTAGTAGACCGGGTTCTCCTCGCTTTTCGCCCGCGCCAGGTCGACGTCGAACACGAACTCCGAGTCGGCCTTGCGCGAGACGAGGAAGAAGCGCACCGCGTCGCGACCCACCCAGTCGATGAGATCGCGCACCGTGACGTAGGACCCGGCGCGCTTGGAGATCTTCACTTCCTCGCCGCCGCGCATCACCTTGACGAGGCTGTGCAGCACGTAGTCGGGGTAGTCCTTCGGGATGCCGAGCCCCAGCGCCTGCAGCCCGGCGCGCACGCGCGTGATCGTGCTGTGATGGTCGGTGCCCTGCACGTTCACGACCTTTCCGAAGCCGCGCCGCCACTTGGTGACGTGGTAGGCCACATCGGGCACGAAGTACGTGTAGCTGCCGTCGGACTTGCGCACCACGCGGTCCTTGTCGTCCCCGTAGTCGGTGGTGCGCAGCCACAGCGCGCCGTCCTTCTCGTAGGTCTTGCCGCTCGCGATCAGGCCGTAGACCACCGCGGCGACCTTGCCTTCCGTGTACAAGCTCGATTCCAGGTAATAGACATCGAACTTCACGCCGAAGGCCTGCAGGTCCGCGTCCTGCTCCTTGCGCAAATAGGCGACCGCGAAGCGTCGCACCGACTCGAGATCGGCGGGGTCCTTGACTTCGCGCGCAATGTCCTCGATGTACTCGCCCTGGTAGCCTTCCGCGGGCCAGCCGGCATCGCCGGGCCGGATGCCGCGCGCGCGGGCCTGCACGGAGAGGGCGAGCTTCTCGATCTGCGCCCCGGCGTCGTTGTAGTAGAACTCGCGCGTCACCGCGTGGCCCTGCCATTCGAGCAGGCAGGCGATGGCGTCGCCCAGGGCCGCCTGGCGGCCGTGGCCGACGTGCAGGGGCCCGGTCGGATTGGCCGAGACGAACTCGACCTGGATCTTCTGCGGCGCGGCCGCCTGCGCGCGGCCATAGCGGGCACCCTCTTCGAGGATCCTCGCCACGACGGCCTGCTTCGCCTTCACGGTCTTGCGCACGTTGTAGAAGCCGGCGCCGGCGATGGTCGGTCGCTCGAACCAGCCGGTGCCCTCGACCCGGTCGGCGGTGGCCTCGAGCAGGCGCTGCGCGATCTCGCGCGGGTTGCGCTTGAGCTCGCGCCCGAGCGCGAGCGCCGCGGTGCAGCTCAAGTCGCCGTGCTCGGGGTTGCGAGGCCGCTCGAACTGCACCAGCTCCGCGCGCGCGCCGGGAGCGATGCCGGCGAGCGCCTCGGCGAGGATGTCCCTGAGCACCGATTTCGGGTCCTGCATCAGTCGAACTCTATCGGATCGACATCGAGATGCCAGCGCACCGCGCGCTCCTGGTTCTCGAAAAGAACAGCGCTGAGAGAAGCAAGAAAGGCCTGCAAGGCCCGGCGCGAGGACGACTGGATCAGGAGCTGCGCGCGCTCGTAGCCGGCGCGGCGCGTGAGGACGTGCGGCACGGGGTCGTAGCAGCGGACCTCGGCCGGGCGCTCCGGTGCGGCCGCCGCGCTGCGCAGGAAGCGCATCGCCGTGTCGAGCTTTGCCGCCTCCGCGCGCAGCGCCGCCTCGAAGACGAACGGCGGAAAGCCCGCCGCGCGCCGCTCGGCGAGCTGCGACTCGGCGAAGCCGGCGTAGTCGTGCGCCGCGAGGGCGCGGAAGAGCGGATGCTCCGGGTAGCGCGTCTGCACCAGCACTTCTCCCGGCCGGTCGCGGCGCCCGGCGCGTCCTGCGACCTGGGCGAGCACGGCGTAGAGCCGCTCGGCGGCGCGATAGTCGGTCGAGAGGAGCGCCGTGTCGGCATTGAGCACGCCGACCAGGGTCAGGTCCGGGAAGTCGTGCCCCTTGGCGAGGAGCTGCGTGCCGACCAGGATGTCGGCTTCGCCGCGGCGCACCTCGTCCAGGGTGCGCGAGAGCTGGGCGCGCCGGCGCGCGCTGTCGCGGTCGATGCGCACGATCCTGGCGCCGGGAAAGCGCCCGGCGAGCGTTTCCTCGACCCGCTGGGTGCCGCGGCCCATCGGCCGCAGGTCGACGTTGCCGCAGGTGGGACAGGCCTCGGGCACCGGCGCCTCGGCGCCGCAGTGATGGCAGCGCAGCCGCCGGCCCACCGCGTGCAGCACCATGCGCGCGGTGCAGCGCTCGCAGCCCGCCGCCCAGCCGCAGGCCTCGCAGGCGAGCACCGGCGCGTAGCCGCGCCGGTTGATGAAGATCAGGCTCTGCTCGCCCTGGCGAAGCCTTGCTTCCAATGCCGCCGTCAATGACGGGGAAAGCCCGGCGTCGGCCGTTTCCTTGCGCAGGTCGACCGTGCGCACCGACGGCAACCGCGCCCCCGGCGAGGCGCGCTCCGGCAGCTCGAGCCGCTCATAGCGCGCGGCGCGCCAGTTGTGCCAGGTCTCGAGCGAAGGCGTGGCGCTGCCCAGCACGACAGGGCAGGCGGCGAGCTTGGCGCGGTAGACGGCGGCGTCGCGCGCCGAGTAGCGCAGGCCTTCCTGCTGCTTGAACGACGGATCGTGCTCTTCGTCGACGACGATGAGCGCCAGCCGCGGCAGCGGTGCGAGCAGCGCGAGCCGCGTGCCGAGCACGAGGCCGGCTTCGCCGCGCGCGGCCTCCAGCCAGGCGGAGGTGCGCGCGATGTCTTCCAGGGCGCTGTGCATGAGGGCGAGGCGCGCGCCGGGGAAAACCTGCCGGAACTGCGCCTCGAGCTGCGGCGTCAGGCTGATTTCGGGGACCAGCACCAGCGCCTGGCCGCCCTTCTCCAGCACGCGCGCGATGAGGTGCAGATAAACCTCGGTCTTGCCGCTTCCGGTGACGCCATGAAGGAGGAACGCCGCGAAGCGGCCGAGGCTTTCGCTTACGCGATCGCGGACGCGCGCTTGCGCCGCCGTGAGCCGATGATTGGCGATGAACCGTGCCGCCGCGGGCGCTTCGCTCGGCTCCAGCACCTTTCGCGGCAACGGCTTCACCGAGCGCAGCCGCGGCGGCAGCGCCGCAATCACCGTCTCGCCGAAAGGGCGGTGGTAGTAACCGGCAAGGAAGCGGATGAACTCGAGCCAATCGGCCGGTAGCGGCGGCGCGTCACCGCGCAGCGCCAGCAGCGGCTTGAGGCGCTGCTCGGGCACAGCGCTCAGCGCGCCCAGCTCGACCACCACGCCCGCGCGCTCGCGAGTACCGAAGGGCACGATGACGCGATCGCCGACGCTTGCGTGGATGCCTTGCGGAATCGCGTAGTCGAAGAGTTTCGGCACCGGCACGTCGAGCGCCACCTTGGCGCAGGAAATTCCGCGTTCCGGCAAGGACTTAGAGGTTGTGGATATTTCTGTGGGTAAGCGCTTCATACCCGCGTCATATACCGGAGCAGGCGCCGTTTCGCCGTGCGAGCTCGTCCTTGCAGTGACTTTTTCCTTATTGTTATCAGTAACATGAAGCGCGCTTACTAGGGAAACCGAAGACCGCTGGGAAATCCCCGGCGGAAGGCCGGTTTTGTGTATAAGTCAGGCCCGCAAACGCGCACTGTAAGTGCGTACTTCGTCTACCAGGGCAGAAACCGACTCTATCGGCGTGCCCGGCAGGATGCCGTGGCCCAAGTTGAAGACATGACCTGGCGCTGCGCCGAACGCGTCCAGAGTCCGGCGCGCCGCGGCACGCACGGCCTCGGGCGGCGCGAATAACGTCGCCGGGTCGAGGTTGCCCTGCAGCGCGACGCGTCCGGCGGCGAGTCGCCGCGCCGCGCGCGCATCGGTCGTCCAGTCCAGGCCCACGGCGTCGCAGCCGCTCTGCATGATCGGCGCGAGCCACGGCGCGCCGCCCCGGGTGAAGAGAATGCTCGGCACGCCGAGGCGGCTCTGCAGGATCCTGCGCGAGTAAGCGAGCGAGAACGGCTCGTAGTCTTCGTACGCCAGCGTCCCGCCCCAGGTATCGAAGAGCATCACGGCCTGCGCTCCCGCTTCGATCTGCGCCTTGAGGTAATCGGTGACGGCTCTGGCGTTGACTTCGAGGATGGCGTGCAGCAGATCGGGCCCGGCGTGGCGCAGCGCCTTCACGGTGCGCCAGTCGTCGCTGCCGGCGCCCTCGATCATGTAGCAGGCGAGCGTGAAGGGGCTGCCGGCGAAGCCGATGAGCGGCACGCTGCCCGCGAGCGCGCGGCGGATTTCGCTCACGGCGTCGAGCACGTAGCGCAGCTCGGTTGCCGGATCCGGTACCGAAAGCTTTCTGATGTCGGCTTCGCTGCGCAGCGGCCGCTCGAAGCGCGGTCCTTCGCCCTCTGCGAAACGCAGCCCGAGGCCCATCGCGTCCGGAATCGTCAGGATGTCGGGAAAGAGGATCGCCGCGTCGAGCGGAAAGCGCTGCAAGGGCTGCAGGGTCACCTCGGTGGCGAGCGCCGGGGTCTTCGCCAGCGCGAGGAAGCTGCCCGCGCGCTCGCGCGTGGCGTTGTACTCGGGGAGATAGCGCCCGGCCTGGCGCATCAGCCAGATCGGCGTGTAGGGCGTCGGCTCGCGGCGCAGCGCGCGCAGCAGCGTGTCGTTCTTCAGAGCAGCTTCGCGGCGATGTAGTTCCACTCTGCCTCGCTCACCAGCGTGATCGAGAGCCGGTTGCCCGGCTGCAGCAGCCGCATCCTGCCCAGGCGCGCGTGCCGGCGCAGCTCGGCGAGCGCCACGAGCCGCGTCTTGCGCAGCGCGCGCACATCGACGTTGAACCAGCGCGGGCCGTCTTTCTTCGCCTTGGGGTCGAAATAGGGACTCTTGCGGTCGAACTGGCTCGCGTCGGGGTAGGCCGCGGACGCCACCTCGGCGAGGCCGGCGATCCCGGGCTCGGCGCAGCTCGAGTGGTAGAAGAGCACGCCGTCGCCGACCCGCATCTCGTCGCGCATGAAGTTGCGCGCCTGGTAGTTGCGCACCCCGCTCCAGGGCGTGATCCGGCCGGGCGCGGCCAGCACGTCGTCGATCGAGCACTCGTCGGGCTCGCTCTTCATCAGCCAGTATTTCATGGAAAAGGAGGGCTCCCCGCAGATGCCGGTGGGCTCGGCTCCCGAACCCTGGCTAAACAGGGTGGTCGCTTTCCGGTCACATCAGGTTCGTCCGGCATGCCCGTGGCAGGGACGATCGCAACAGTGACGCTAGGGCCGCAACCTGAGGAAGCTATCGGTTCGGAAAATATGAGCCCTGTCGTGCACAGCAGGGAACAGACAGGGTTTTAGAATAAGTTCTCCTGCTTTGCAATCGCCGCGTCGAGCTGCGACTCGAGGTCGGAGAGCCGGCGCTTCGCCTGGCCCATGTCGAAGCCGCCGCCGAGCTTGACGCCGAGCAGCTCGTGCGCCACGTTGAGCGCCGCCATCACGGCGATGCGCTCCGCGCCCATCACCTTGCCGGCCTTGCGGATCTCGTTCATCTTCACGTCGAGGTAGGCGACCGCCTGCATCAGCGCCTCGCGCTCGCGGTCGTCGCAGGCGACGCGGTAGGTGCGGCCCAGCAGGTTCACTTCGACGGTCTTCTGCGACTCGGCCATCGGGCTCGAGCTCATCCGGGCAGCCGGTTGAGAAGCCCCTCGAGGCGCTCCTTCGCGCCGTCGATCTTTTCATGCAGGCGCTTGGCGTCGCTCTGCGCGGCGGCAAGCTGCTGGCGCAGGCTCGAATTCTCGGCGCGCAGGCGCTCGCAGAGCGCTACGAACTGCGCCACCTTGGCTTCGAGCGAGTTGAACTCCGCCTCCACGGCGGCAACTATGTTTCAAAATTCAAGCAGCGTCAAGAATTAAGGCCGGGTTTTAAATGTAGTTCATTATCTCGAGGTCCGGGCCGCTTCCAGGATGCGGCAGAGCCGCTCGGCACCGTCGAGCAGGCGGGGAGTATGCCTCTGGATGAGCTCTCCCGGCACGAATTGGGCGGGCGGGGCCGCCTGCGGATCGCTGCTGACGATGACCTCGGGCCGCGCGCGCAGCAGCGCCTCGCGGTCGATCTCCGGCGCGATGGCCGGCAGCGCCGCGAAGACGTTCTCTCCGCCGCAGAGGCGGATCACCTTGCTGATCACGTGATCGCCGTTGACCGTCTGCAGCGGCCGGTCCCAGACCTGGTAGAAGACCCTGACGGTCGGCCGCCGCGAGTAGCGCGTCCTCAGCTCCGCGACGCGCCTGCGGAAGGCGGCGGGCGCATCGCTCGACGTGCCCGCCAGCGCCGCCAGCTTCTCTATCGTGCGCGGAATGTCCTCGAGCTCGCGCGGCTCGGAGCGGAAGGTCGGCAGGCCAAGCTCGGCGAGACGGTTGATCGCCCGGGCGGTGCCGGCGTTTGGCCAGGCCACCACCAGGTCGGGCTTCAGCGCCAGCACCGCCTCGAGGTCGATCGCGGCGTCGCCGCCGACACGGGGCAGCCGGCGCGCCTCCGGCGGATAGTCGCTGTAGTCGACCGCGCCCACCACCTTCGCCCCGGCGCCGGCGGCGTAGAGCAGCTCGGTGAGGTGCGGCGACAGGCTGACGATGCGCTGTGCCGGGGCCTGGAGGGCGACGCGATGGCCGTAGTCGTCCTGTACGGCAGCGTGAACTGAACTGACCAGGATCAAGCCTGCGAGCAGCGGCATCGTTTTATGATATCGGCACGCTGCCAGGTGCTCGGGAAAAAGGTAGCACCGCCACGGTGCAAAGCCTTTACTGCCCCCGCAACGGTAAGCGAGAGAGTCGTCCCGGCTAGGCCACTGCGCGCAAGCGCGGGAAGGCGGGAAGACATGCCTCGCGAGTCCGGAGACCGGCCTGGAAGCCTTCTCAACCATTTAGGCGTCGGGGTCGACGCCAGAAAGGTTTCGCCATGCGCAAGTGCTTCGCCGGCCTCCTTACGGCCTGGTCACTGCTTTCGTTCGCCCAGCAAGATGCGGTCGTAATTACGGCGACACGGTTTCCGGACTCCAAGCGCGATCTTCCCGTCGGGGTCACCCTGATCACCGAGGACGATCTGCGAAAAAGCGCGACATCGAATCTGCCGGAGATCCTCGCGCAGTTCGGCCTGGTGCACATCCGCGACAACGCCGGTACTCCCAATCAGCAGATCGACCTGCGCGGCTTCGGCATCACCGGCGACCAGAACACTGTCGTGCTCGTCGACGGACAGCGCATCTCCGAGAACGAGCTGGTGCCGGCGCAGCTGGCGGCCATCCCGCTCGGCTCCATCGAGCGCATCGAGGTCGTGCGCGGCAGCGGCGCCGTGCTCTACGGCGGCGGCGCGACCGGCGGTGTGATCAACATCATCACGCGCCGCCTGCAGCCCGGCGAGGCGCGCGGCTATGTGTTGGGGCGGGCGGGCGGCTACGGCACGAAGGAGGCGCGCGCCGGCATCGCTCGGATGGGCGAGTCGCTCGGCCTTTCCCTTGATCTATCGCACGAGGATACCGAGGGGTATCGGCGGAACAACCGCTATCGCCAGACGAACATCGCTGGCACTCTCGAGGCGCGACCCGGCGGCGACGGCAGGCTCTTCCTGCGCTTTTCGCATGGCGATCAGGCCCTCGAGCTTCCCGGGGCGCTCACCGAGGCGCAGATCGCCGCCGATCCGCAGCAGACGTCCTCTCCGGGCAACGACAGCGAACGCAACGACTCGCTCGTCGCCCTCGGCACGGCCTGGCAGGCGGGACGTCACGAGTTTGCCGCCGATCTCTCCTACCGCGACAAGCACGCCTCGGCGCTCTTCCTCCCCGCCTTCTTCATCGATACCCGCGTGAACCTCTGGTCGTTCACGCCGCGCGGGAAGCTGCGCTTCGGCGAGCGCAACGACCTGACGCTCGGGCTCGACCTCGAGCAATGGGACTACACGAACCGCAACGCCGCCTCTGCCGCGAGCCTCGTCAATCCCTTCTCGCGCCGCGTCGGCGAGCAGATAAACCGCGCGCTCTATGCTCAAGGCAACGTATGGATCGCCGAGCGCACGCGGGTGGTCGCCGGCGCCCGCTTGCAGCGCAGCGAGGAGCGGCTGGCGGAAGAGGTTTTTCCGATCGACGACCGGCGCGCCGATCACGAACTGGAGGCCTATGAGATAGCGCTGCGGCAGGGCTTTGCGCGCGGATGGTCCGCGTACGCCAAGGCAGGCACGAGCTTTCGGCTCGCCAACTTCGACGAAAACGCCTGCTTCGCACCGCCGTGCACCACCACGCTGCTGAAACCGCAGGAAGCGAAAGCGCTCGAGCTCGGGCTGGACTACGAGCGCTCCGGGCTGCGCGGCCGCGCGGCGCTCTACGACTCGCGGCTCGAGGACGAGATCTACTTCAGCCCGGCGGTGTTCACCAACGTGAACCTGCCGCCGACGCGGCGGCGCGGTGCGGAACTCGAGGCCGCGTGGCGCGCCACGCCCAACCTCGAGTGGCGCGCGGGGCTCGCGCTTCTCGAGGCGGAGTTCCGCGCTACCGGCAAGCGCGTGCCGCTCGTACCCAACGCGATCGCCACGCTCGGCGCGTCGTGGCTGATGACCGGGCGCACGCGGCTCAACGTGAACGCCCGCCACGTCGGCAAGCAGTACTACGACAACGACCCGGACAACGTCTTTCGCAAGCAGCCGGCCTACGGCCTGGTTGACGTGAAGCTCGAGCGGCGGCTCGACCGTCTGACGCTGGGCCTGGAGGTGCGCAATCTATTCGATGAGAGGTACTACAGCTATGGTATCTGGAACGGCGCGACCAGCTTCTCGGCTTATCCGCAACCCGAGCGCGCGGCTTACCTGTCGCTCGCCTACCGCATCGACTAGCGCACCAGCAGTTCTGCTGCGGCCGCGCGCACGGGGTCGAGCGGCATCTCGGTGAGGCAGCGGCTCGGGCTGCCGACATGCCGCTCGCAGCCCTCGAGGCGGCAGGGCAGGCAATTGCCGAGGTCCGCGGGCTGCACGCCCTGCAGCAGGACGACGTTGCCCTTGCGCTGCCAGGGCCGCGCCAGCATGCGCCATGGGCTCGGGTCGTCGGCGGCGCCGACCGGCCAGGGTCCCCACTTGACCGGGTTGCTGGGGCCGAACAGCGCGAGGGTCGGAACCCCGCACGCCGCGGCGAGGTGCGTGACGGAGGTATCCGGACCGACGTAAAGCCGGCAACCGCGTACCAGCTCGGCGAGCTCGCCGAGAGAAAGCCGGCCCGAAAGATCCACGACGTCGGGTTCGGCGGCGAGCGCGGCGCAGTACGCGCGCTCTTCGGCGCTCGGCCCGCCCGTCAGCGCCACCTTGAGCCCTTCTGCGCGCAGCCAGGCAACGAGGTCCCGCCATCCCTCGCGCGTCCAGCTCTTGTAGGCGAACATCGCCACCGGATGCACAACGACATAGGGTTTTTCGAGATCAACCATCCCTTTGGCTTTGGGCGGAACTACCTCGTAGTGGCGTGCGATGCCCAAATGGTCCGCAAGGCGCAGGTTCTGCACCACGGTATGCGTATTGACGTCGTCGAGAAGCTCGTAGGCGGCGCACGAGAGCCGCTTCCAGGCCGACGACCACCTCATGTCGGCCACCAATCCGACGCGACGCCTGGCCGCGAGCCACGCATACAGATGGCTGCGGTCGCTCTGTTGCGTGGCGATGCCGAGGTCGTAGCGGCGCAGGATGCGCCGCGCCAGCCGCGCGTGCTCGCGCCAGCCCGGGCGCTCCGGCACCTCGATTACCGCGTTGCAGTCGGGATTGCCTTCCAGCACTTCGCCCTTGCCGGCGAAGACGAGCACGTCGATGACCGCGGCAGGCCATGCGCGCCGCAGCGAGCGGATCAGCGGCGTGGCGAGCAACACGTCGCCGATCCGGCGCGTGGCGACGACGAGGACCGAGCGTGGGCCTTCAGTCACGGCGTGCGAGGCAAGCGCCGAGCCAAAGCCAGATGAAGCGGCCTTCGGCGAACGTGGAGAAGTGCGAGCTGAAGAGGCTTGTTAGGCACCAGGCGGCGAGCACCGCGAGCCCGAGCAGGCGGTAAGGCGGCGCCGGCTCCTGTCGAAAGGCAGCCACCAGGATCGCGAGGAAAAGGGTCAGGCCCGCGAAGCCGTGCTCGACGGTGACGTTCAGGTACTGGTTATGCGGATCGTGGATCTTGATGCCTTCGCGCCCGTGGCGCCCATCCACCATCCGGGCATAGGCGGTGGCGAAGGCACCGGTACCGTGGCCGAAGAGCGGGCGGTCGCCGATGAGCTCGACCGCGTTGCGCATGTAAATGATGCGCTCGCCGATGGAGGAAATGTCGTTGCCCTGCTCGTAGCTCGCCGCTTCCTGCAGGGCGAGGTCGATGCGTTGCCGCACGATAGGCGAGGCAGTCAGCATGGCGATTACCGCCGCCGTGACGCCGATGCCCAGCGCCAGGCGCCGCATGCTCCCGCGCGTCCTGAGAAGGCCGAGGCCGAATGCCAGGGTCAGCACCACCAGAACGAGGTACCCGCTGCGCCCGGGGGTGATGAAGACGACATTGGCAACGAGGAGGAAGGTCGCGGTGCCAAGCGCGATCCTTGATCTGGGCGAGAACTCGCGGGTCACAAGAAGGACGGCTGCGGTGAATGCCGCTACCGCGAACAGCATGCCCTGGAACGAGTGCGTGCGCAGCACCACGCCGGGCAGGTACTGGCGCACCTGGATGTCGAGGAAGGCGACCGCGTACGAGGCGACCGCGCAGAGCGTAGCGATCACCACGAGCACGAGCGCAAGGCGCTGCTTCCATGCCGGATCGTCGAACAGCGCCAGGCCAACCACAAGCAGCAGCAGGCGCCGCCAGGAGACGAAGATCCCCAGGCTCTCGCCGAGCGGCGCCCCGCTGTAGGCGACGCCGAGCCCGACGAACGCCCAGAAAGCGAATGCGAGGAGCGCGAGCGGCTCCCGAGCGGCACGGGCGAGGCGCGAGCGCAGCGCCGCGTTGCCGAGCATCAGCGCATAGAGCGAAAGCTCGAGGGCGCTCGTGAGCGGCGGCGAGAAGAGCAGGGCGACCATGACGGCGGCGAGCAGCCA
>JBQTJF010000235.1:0-38109 GCA_052387375.1 Betaproteobacteria bacterium | reverse complement strand
GGTGCCCCGGGCTGTACTTCAGGCGGTAGGTCTGCCCGACGCGGTGCGGATAGCGCCGCTCGGCGATGAGCAGGTCTTCCGGCATAACGCTTTTCGCATCGGCGATCGCCAGCGGATTGGAGCGGATCGGCTGGTTGATCGCGCGCCAGACTTGGATGATTGCGAATCTATTTCTCAGAAGGATTTCTGACTCTTCAGGGAATATTTCGCGTACGCGATTCGGCCCGGACCACTCGGTGTAGTCGTTGTGCGCCGAGAGCACCGGCTCGCGGACCCGGGTAATAGACGCGCTCCAGCTCCTTCGGGTCGAAGAAATCCCGGACCGCCGTCGCATGCGGGACCAGCGTGAAGCCGTTCTCGTCCAGCGAAAAATGCTTCCCCCTGCCGTCGCTTATCTCGACCGTGCGGCGCTCCTCGGTGCCGCTCGAGCGGCGCAAGGTATTGTTCGGGCCGAAGGTCTCGTTGACGAGCTTCTCGCCGGTGTCGACGGTGTAGGTGATCTCCGCGGGCATGGCCCGATGATACGATGACGCTTCTCCGGAAAGTACCCCATGAGCGCCACAGAAAAGCCCGCCGCACACGCGCCGCAGCGCGACATGTACACCGAGGTGGCCTTCGAGGTGTTCGTCGGCATGGCGAGCCGCATCTATTCCGCGCCGACCGCCGCCGGGCAGTCCAAGCCCGACCCCAAGGCGCTGGCGCTGCTCTCGTTCCGGCTGGCCGAGGCCTTCCTCGCCGCCGAGAAAGAGACCCCGCGCGCCAAGGCCGCCGCCGAAGTGCTCTCCAAGGCGAAGGTCAAGCTCGACGAGGTCGACTTGAGCGGCGTTTTCGAGTCCGCCAAAAAGCCCTGAAGCGACGCGACCTCCTTGGCCTCGCCGCGGCGGGCGCGCTCGCGCCGGGGCGCGCGCTCGCCCAGGCGATCCCGCCCAAGCCCAAGCCCAAGGGCAAGGCCGGCGAGCAGGAGGGCGTGTACGTCAACGACCTGCACTCCGGGCTCACCGCGACGCTGGTGTGGCAGGTCCTCACGCCCGGCTCGGTGGAGGACCTGCGCGCCGCGATCAAGCTGGCGCGCACCGAGGAGCGGCCGCTGTGCATCGCCGGCTCGCGCCACTCGATGGGCCAGCAGGGCTTCGCCACCGACGGCATCCTGCTCGACATGCGCAAGATGAACCGCGTGCTCGGCTTCGACACCGGGCGCGGCCTGATCGAGGTCGAGGCGGGCATGCAATGGCCGCAGCTCATGAACGAGCTGAACATCGGCCAGCGCGGCGACGACACGCCCTGGGCGTTCGCGCAGAAGCAGTCGGGCGGCGACCGCATGACCGTCGGCGGCTCGCTCTCGGCCAACATCCACGGCCGCGGCCTGGCGATGACGCCGTTCGTCGGCGACATCGAGGCCTTCCGCCTGCTCAACGCGCGCGGCGAGCTGCTGCGCGTCACGCGCGGCGAGCACCCCGAGCTGTTCGCGCTCGCGGTCGGCGGCTACGGCCTGTTCGGCGTCGTCACCGCGGTGACCCTGCGCCTGGTGCAGCGGCGCAAGCTGCAGCGCCTGGTCGAGGTGCGCGGCGCGGCGGGCATCGCCCGCGCCTTCGCCGAGCGCGTCGAGGACGGCTTCCTCTACGGCGAGTTCGAGCTCTCGGTCGACGACAAGTCGGCGGACTTCCTCGACCGCGGCATCCTCTCCTGCTGGCGGCCGGTGGCCGAGGACATGCCGCTGCCGGCGATCCAGCGCGACCTCTCCGAGGGCGACTGGCGCGAGCTGCTGCTGCTCTCGCACACCGACAAGGCCGAGTCGTTCCGCCGCTACGCGCGCTACTGCATGTCGACGCACGAGCGCGTCTACTGGTCCGACGAGCTGCAGATGGCCGCCTACCCCGACAACTACCACCGCGAGGTCGACCGGCGCATGGGCGCGCGCGGCACCGACGTCCTCACCGAGATCCTGTGCGAGCGCGCCGCGCTCGAGGCCTTCCTCGCCGACCTGCGTGCCTTCGCGCGCGCCGCCGAGCTGAACATCGTGCGCGCCGCGGTGCGCCTGGTCGAGCACGACAAGGAGACCTACCTGCCCTACGCGCGCCGCCCCTACGCCGGCGTCAGCCTCGACGTGCACGTCGAGCGCGGCACGCGCGGCCTGATCCGCGCCGGCGACGCCTTCCGGCGCCTGATCGACCTCGGCCTGCGCTACGGCGGCAGCTACCACCTCGCCTTTCACCGCCACGCCATCAAGCGCCAGCTCCTCGCCGGCTACCCGCAGTTCCCGCAGTTCGTGCGCTACAAAAGGAAGTACGATCCCGCCGAGCTCTTCCAGAGCGACTGGTACCGCCACTACCGAGACATGGTCGGATGAGCAGCGAGACCATCTATGACCCGGCCGTCGCGCTCGCCTTCTTCAAGTCGGCGGGCTCGCCGGAGAGCTACCCGCAGGGCAGGACCATCTTCGCCGAGAACGACCGGCAGAACCGCATGTACCTGCTGCTCAAGGGCGAGGTCAGCCTGCAGTCGGGCAAGCGCAGGATCGGCACGGTGAAGGCCGCCGAGATCTTCGGCGAGCTCGCCGTCATCGACCAGCAGCCGCGCAGCGCCACCGCGGTGGCGGCGGCCGACTGCCGCGTCATCGCGCTCGACCAGGAGCGCTTCACCAATGCCCTGCGCCTGCAGCCCGCCTTCGCGCTGATGCTGATGAGCACCATGATCCACCGCCTGCGCCTCACCATCGCGCGGCTCACCGAGACCGGCGCGCTGTCGCAGGACGAGGCGTGGCAGGAAGGCGCGGCGTTCAAGCCGCAGCACCTGCGCGACCTCGCGCGCGGCCTCACCGAGCACTCCTCGATGTACTACCGCGAGAAGACCGAGATCCTGGCCGAGGGCCAGATGGGCACGCGCATGTACGCGGTGCTGGAAGGCCGCGTCGCCATCTCGATCGGCGGCCGCATCGTGGAGAAGCTCGGCCCGGGCGGCGTCTTCGGCGAGGCGGCGCTCGTCAACCAGAAGAGCCGCATGGCCACCGCGGTGGCGGAGGTCGACTGCATGCTGCTGCCCATCCCGCGCGACGCCTTCCTGCACATGGTGAAGCTCAGCCCGAAATTCGCCGACACCATCCTGACTTCCCTCGCCGAGCGGCTCAGGTTCTTGACGGCAAGGCTAAGCTAGCACTCCGGCCTGGTAGTCTCGAATAGCCTGCTCGATCTCCTCGACGCTGTTCATGACGAACGGGCCGTACTGCACCACCGGCTCGCGCAGCGGCTTGCCGGCGAGCAGAAGGAGTCTTGCGCCTTTATCCGTCCCGACTTTTACGAGTTCGCCATCGGAAAGAATCCCGGCGGCGCGATGCGGCAGCACCTTGTCGCCGATCTTCGCCTCGCCCTCGTAGGCATAGACGAACGCGTTGTGCCCTGAAGGCAGCGCCGCCTCGAAGCTGCCGCCCGGCTCGAGGCGGATGTCGAAGTAGTACGGCTCGGTCGCGCCGCCGTGGATCGGCCCCTTCGTGCCCTGGAATTCGCCAGCGATGACTCTGAGAGAAAAAACTTCTCCAGTCTTCACAGTAGGTATTTCCTTGGCGGAGATGTCGCGATAAGCGGCAGGCTTCATCTTCTCCCTGGCCGGGAGGTTGAGCCAGAGCTGGAAGCCGCGCATGCGGCCCTCGGTCTGCTGCGGCATCTCGGAATGGATGATGCCGCGCGCCGCGCTCATCCACTGCACGTCGCCGGGCCCGAGGTCGCCGCGGTTGCCGTGGTTGTCCTCGTGGCGCATGTGGCCGTCGAGCATGTAGGTCACCGTCTCGAAGCCGCGGTGCGGGTGCGAGGGGAAGCCGGCGAGGTAGTCGTCGGGGTCGTCCGAATAGAACTCGTCGAGCATCAGGAACGGGTCGTGACGCGCGAGCTGCGTGCTGCCGAGGCTGCGGCGCAGCGTGACCCCGGCGCCGTCGGACGCGGGGACGGACGGGATTACGCGTTGCAGTTGTCTCGTTTTCATTGCAGCAAGGTCTCCATTTTCCGCCTGGCGGCCGCGAGGCCGGCGTTGCGCGCCGCCTCGCTGATGGCGAGGCCCTCGGCGTAGACGAACTCGATGTCGGCGATGCCGACGAACTCGAGCAGCTGGCGCAGGTAGGCGCTCTGCGTGTCCGCCGTGCCCGCATAGAGGCCGCCGCGAGTGGCGAAGATGTACGCTTTCTTTCCGGTGAGCAAGCCCACCGGGCCCTTGTCGCTGTAGCGGAAGGTCTCGCCGGCGCGGGCGATGTGGTCGATCCAGGCCTTGAGCTGCGAGGGCACGCCGAAGTTATACATCGGCAGGCCGATGACGATGGCGTCGGCGCGGCGCAGCTCGTCGATCAGCGTGTCGGAGAAGGCCACGATCGCCTGCTGTTCTCCAGTCCTTTTTTCCCTCGGGGTGACGAAGGCGGAAAAACGCTCGCCATCGAGGTGCGGCACCGGGTCGAGCGCGAGGTCCCGCTCGATCGGTTGCGCACCGGGAAAGGCCCGGGAAACGAACTCGCTCGCCAGCCGCGAGGATTGGCCGTTGCCGTTGAACAGGCTGGTCTTGAGGAGGAGGACGGTTTTCATGGCCTCCATTTAATGATTGATTCTGTGAATATAAAAGCTTAATAATTCGCGTATACCGTTCTACTTGGTAGATATGTGAAGATCTCCATCGATCAATGGGAATCGTTCGTTTCCGTCGTTGAATCAGGAGGATATGCGAAGGCCGGGGAAGCCTTGCACAAAAGTCAGTCTACGCTCACCTACTCGATCAAGAAGCTGGAAGGCCTGCTCGGCGTGAAGGTGTTCGAGATCAGGGGGCGCAAGGCGGCGCTCACGCCCACGGGCGAAGTGCTCTATCGCCGCGGCAGGACGCTCCTCGACGAGGCGGCGCGGCTCGAGCGCGCGGCGCGCGAGCTCGCGCAGGGCTGGGAGCCGGAGCTGCGCCTCGCGGTCGAGATCCTCTTTCCCACCTGGCTCCTGCTGCAGGCGCTCGGGCGCTTCGGCGAGGAGCGCCCGGAGACGCGCATCGAGCTCTACGAGTCGGTGCTCGGCGGCACCGACGAGGCGCTCGCCGGCGGGCGCGTGCACCTCGCCATCGGCTCGCGCGTGCCGCCGGGCTTCCAGGGCGACGCGATCGCACAGGTGCGCGCAGTGTGCGTCGCCGCGCCCGCGCATCCGCTGCACCGGCTCGGGCGTCCGGCGACGCTGGAAGACCTGCGCGCGCACCGCCACATCGTCGTGCGCGACTCCGGCGTGCAGCGCACGCGCGATACCGGCTTCCTCAACGAGCGGCGCTGGACGGTCTCCAACAAGGCGACTTCGCTGCGCGCCCTGACCATGGGCATGGGCTACGCGTGGATCGCCGAGGACACGGCGCGCGAGGAGATCGCCCGCGGCGCGCTCGCGCCGCTCGCGCTGCGCGAAGGCGCGGAGAAGTTCGGCACGCTGTACCTCATGTTCGCCGACCGCGACGCCGCCGGGCCGGGCGCGCTGCGCCTCGCCGCCATCCTGCGCGAGGAAATCGCGCGGGAATGCCCCTTTCCCGAGGGCAAAGGCAAACCTCGAGGGGTCAGGAGGGGCCGGGATATGGTATAAGAGGGCATCCACCGAAGCGCCCGGACCTTCCAGAGCAGTCTTTTCCCCTGCGGTCCTGCTGCTTCGCTCAGTTCAGACCTTTAAGGAGCCCGTTAGCACATGGCGAAGCAGCAAGCCTCCGAGAAGACCCCAGCAGACAGAAGGCAGTTCAAGATCGGCAAGTACGACATCATCGCGCAGCCCGCCGCCGGCTCGGCGCACATGCTGCGCTACACGGTGATGCTCAACGGCAAGCGCCTCGGCGCGCTGCTCTCCGTGCCGACCGAGTCCGACTGCCGCTTTCTCGAGGCGCCGCCCAAGGTCCCGCCGCTGAAGATCTTCCAGGTCACCTACCGTCCCGGCCGGCCGAAGAAGAACAACGGCGCGCAGGACGGCGAGTCCGGCCCAACCATCCCCTGGTCGATCAAGGGCCAGCAACGCTACTAGGTTTCGCCGCGGCCTGGGCGAGGCCTACCACACCGCCCTCATCGAGGCGGTGCGGCGGCACCGCGCCCCCGCTAGCGCTTGATCGACAGGCCGATGAGCAGCCCGAAGACCACGCCGGTCGCGAACGAGACGCCCACCGAGGTCCACGGATTGCCGTAGACGGTCTGGTTGGCGTAGCGCGCCGCTTCGCGCGTCCTCTCGGCGACGGCCTGGCGCGCCTCGTCGAGCCGCCGGATGATGGCGCGGCGCTCCTGCTCCCTGCGTTCCTGCAATTCGTCCGGCATGCCGGTGGCGGTGCTGCTGTACTCGGTGGCCATGGTGTCCCTTTCGCGTCGTGACTTCGGCGAAACGGGAGCAAAAGCCGTGCCGCCGCGCGCCAGACGTGCCGCGCACGGCGCGGCGGCGTATCCTTGCGCGACATGAGCGCCGTCGCACCGGCCGCCCTCCGACGCATCGACGAGCTGCCCGGCCCGCCGGGGCTGCCCTTCCTCGGCAACCTGCTGCAGATCGAGTCCGGGCGCCTGCACCACACCGCCGAGCGCTGGAGCCGCGCCTACGGCGAGTTCTTCCGCTTCCGCATCGGCACCCGGCAGTTCCTCGGCGTCGCCAGCCCCGAGGTGATCGCCGCGGTGCTGCGCGACCGCCCCGAGGGCTTCCAGAGGAGCTCCAAGCTCAACGCCACGGCGCGCGAGATGGGCTTCGGCGGGCTGTTCTCCTCGAACGGCGAGCAGTGGCGCCGGCAGCGGCCGATGGTGATGCACGGCTTCGACCCGGCGCACATCAAGACCTACTTCCCGTCGCTGGTGAAGGTGACGCGGCGCTTCGCCCGGCGCTGGGCGCGCGCCGCGCAGGCCGGCGCCGCCATCGACCTGCAGCCCGACCTGATGCGCTACACCGTGGACGTCACCGCCGGGCTCGCCTTCGGCGCCGACATCAACACCATCGAGTCGGGCGACGACGTCATCCAGCAGCACCTCGACAAGGTGCTGCCGGCGCTCTTCCGCCGCGTCTACTCGCCGCTGCCGCGCTGGGTGCCGCTGCCCGGCGAGCGCGGCATGGGGGCGCACCTCTCGGCGCTCGCCCGCGCGGTGCAGGGCTTCATCGCTCAAGCGCGCGCACGCCTCGAGGCCGACCCGGCGCTGCGCGAGCATCCGGCCAACCTGATCGAGGCGATGATCGTGGCGCGCGACACGCCGGCGAGCGGCCTCGAGGACTCCGACGTCGCCGGCAACGTGCTCACCATGCTGCTCGCCGGCGAGGACACCACCGCCAACTCGCTCGCCTGGATGATCTGGCTGCTGTCGCAGGACCCGCGGGCGCTCTCGCGCGCGCGCGACGAGGCGCGCGCGGTGCTCGGCTCCGCCGGCCTGCCCGAGCGCTACGAGCAGCTCGCGGCGCTGCCCTACCTCGAGGCGTGCACCAACGAGACCCTGCGCCTGAAGCCGGTGGCGCCGATCATCGTCGCGCAGGCGGTGCGCGACGGCGCCGTCGCCGGCATCGAGGTGCCGCGCGGCACGCTGGTCATGTGCGTGATGCGCCCCGGCGCGGTCGACGAGCGCCATTTCCGCGACGCCGCGGCCTTCGACCCGTCGCGCTGGCTCGCCGATCCGCGCGCCGCGGCCTCGGCGAAGCGCGTTTCCATGCCCTTCGGCGCCGGCCCGCGCCTCTGCCCGGGCCGCTATCTTGCGGTGATGGAGATGTAGATGGTGCTCGCCATGCTGCTGGGCAGCTTCGACATCGTGGGCGTGGATACGCCCGACGGCGGCGAGCCGCGCGAGCACCTCGCCATCACCATGTCCCCCGTGGGGCTCAAGCTCAGGCTGAAGCCGCGATGAGGCACGACCCGGAAGGCACGCGCCTTCCGATCAAGCTCGACAGCACCTCGAACGGCGAGTTCGCGCCGGTGCCTTTGTCTGCCGTCAACAAGGAGGCCAACCGGCTGGCACGCCAGTCCGCATCGTTGCATTCGAAGAAGCTCGCGCTTTCCCGCCGCAACTTTCTGGTCTCGGCCTGCGGTGCGGCCGGCACGCTGCTCGCTTTCAACGCCGCCAACGCGGCGGCCGGAAAGACCGGCGGCTTCTTCGCCGTCCCGCGCGAGGCGGCGCTCGAGCCGCAGCTCGCGCAGGCGGCCGTCGGCGGCAAGGGCGAGTTCGTCTTCGACGTGCAGGGCCATTTCGTCGATCCCACCGGCGCCTGGCGCGAGAAGGCCTCGCCCGACGCCTTCAAGTGGTCGCCCAAGGCGGCCTGCGGCATGCCCGACCACCTGCGCTGCCTCGGTCCCGACGAGTTCGTGAAGGACGTCTTCATGGACTCCGACACCGACATGATGGTGCTCTCCTTCGTGCCTTCGACGCGCGACGCAGAGCCGGTGACCATCCAGGCCGCCGACGCGGTGCGGCGCATCGTCGAGCGGTTGCCCAAGCACCGCCTGCTTCTGCACGGCCGCGTCAACCCCAACCAGGCGGGCGACCTCGAGGCGATGGACGAGCTGAAGGAGCGCTGGAAAGTCTCGGCATGGAAGACCTACACCCAGTTCGGCCCCGGCGGGCGCGGCTACTTCCTCTCCGACGATATCGGCATGCGCTTTATCGACAAGGCGCGCGCGCTGGGCGTGAAAGTGATCTGCGTGCACAAGGGCCTGCCCTTCGGCTGGCGCTCCTACGAGCACAGCCAGTGCAGCGACATCGGCGTGGTGGCGAAGCGCTTCCCCGACGTGAAGTTCCTCGTCTACCACTCGGGCTTCGTCTCCACCGTGAAAGAGCAGGCCTACGACCACGCGGCGAAGCGCGACGGAATAGACACGCTGATCCGTTCATTGATCGACAACGATGTGAAACCTGGAAGCAACGTCTATGCAGAGCTCGGCTCCACCTGGCGCTTCCTGATGCGCGACCCCGAGCAGGCGGCGCACGCGCTCGGCAAGCTCGTCAAGCATTGCGGCGAGGACAACGTGCTCTGGGGCACCGACTCGATCTGGTACGGCTCGCCGCAGGACCAGATCCAGGCCTTCCGTGCCTTCCAGATCGCGCCCGCGTTGCGCGAGAAGCACGGCTATGCCGAGATCACCCCGGCGCTGCGCGCCAAGATCTTCGGCCTCTCGGCGGCGAAGGTGTACGGCATTTCCGCCGTTGAGGTTAAGCGGACCACGAAGACAGACGAAGTGACCAAGCAGCGCGCGGCGTACGCTCCCGACCCCAGCTTCCTCACCTACGGCCCCAGAACGCGGCGCGAATTCCTGAAGATGGGTCATATTTGACCCATGGCCGTTAAGCTCAACCACACCATCGTCCACGCCAGGGACAAGCGCGCCTCGGCGGACTTCTACAGCGAAGTCTTCGGCTTCGCCAGGCCCAAGCCCTTCGGCCCTTTCCTCGACGTCGAGACCGCCAACGAAGTGACGCTCGCCGTCCTCGAGACCGACGAGGAGATCCAGGTGCAGCACTACGCCTTCCTGGTGAGCGAGGCGGAGTTCGACCAGATCTTCGGCCGGGTGAAGAAGCGCGGCCTCGACTGGTGGGCCGACCCCATGCTCAAGCAGAAGGGCGAGATCAACCGCCACGACGGCGGCCGCGGCGTTTATTTCCGCGATCCCGCGGGCAACATCCTCGAGATCATCACGCGGCCCTACGGCAGCGGTTCGTAGGGCGGATGCTCGCACCCGCCCGGCGGCAGCGAAGGGGCCGCCCTATGAGGATCAAGGCAGGCCCAGCCACACCATCATGGACCGATTGACCTGAAGCATCGTCTGCTCGTCCAGCCGGCCGATGCGGCCACCGATCTTGTCTTTGGCTACGGTATAAGGCTTGTCGACCATGACTTGCGATCGCACTCTGAGCCCATTGCCCGCTGCCGGGTCGACGGTGATGCGGAACAGCGGCGCGGCGAGGATTTCGGAGGTCAAGGGAAGAATCGCCACGCTCGAATGTGCGTCGAAGAGATCGCTCTGGACGACTACCGCCGGCCGCGGCTTGCCATAGTCGCCCTGCAGTGCGACGACGACGTCGCCGCCGCGTTTCAGCCCTTCCACCCGGTGGTATCCGCCGCGCGCTCGATGTGCCGGAGGATCTCGGCTTCCGAGCTATGCCGGGACACCAGTAGCGATTGCCGGCGCGCCTGGGCCGCAAAGCGCCGACTGCGTACATCCGGCAACCACACCTGCACCGGCCGCAGTCCCTGCCGACGCAGGCGTTCCCGATATGCGCGCATGCGAGCGCGACCCTGGCGTGGCTGTGATCTCGGCATGCGTCACATGTTACACCACCGCCCGCAGCGCTACACTGGGCACATGCGCAAGAAGCACCGGCGCTAACTGCGAAGCAGGGATCGCAAATAGTCGGGACTGAGCGGCTGGCGGTCGGCGACGACGCCGAAGGGCGCGAGCGCGTCGTTGACCGCGCTCATGATGACGCCGACCGCGCCCATCACGCCGCCTTCGGCCATGCCCTTGGTGCCGACCGGGTTGCCGCGGCTCGGCGTGTGCATGGGGATGACCTCGAAGCTCGGCAGGTCGGTCGAGGTGGCGACGAGGTAGTCGGCGAGCGAGCCGGTGATGTTGTTGCCGTCCTCGTCGTAGCGCATGTGCTCGAGCAGCGCGCCGGAGAGGCCCATGGCGATGGCGCCGTGCTGCTGGCCTTCGACGACGACCGGGTTCAGCACCTGGCCGCAGTCCTCGGCCACCACGTAGCGGTTGATCTTCACCGCGCCGGTCTCGACGTCGACTTCCACCTCGCAGGCGTGGCAGGCGTTCGAGTAGGTCATCGGCGGCGGGTCGTAGGTGCGCGAAAAGTCGAGGCCCGGCGCCATGCCCGCGGGCAGCGCGGTCGGGTCGAGGTAGGCGGTGCGCGCCACCTGCGCGAGCGTAAGGTCGGTCTTCACGCGCTCGCCGAGGATCTCGCGCTCGACGCGCCCGTCGACGAGGTGCAGGCCCTCGGCCGAATCGAAGCCGAGCATCTTCGCCGCGATGGCGAGCACCTTCTCGCTGGCGTCGCGCGCGGCGAGGAAGATCGCCGTGCCGCCGGCGGTGCCGCCGCGCGCGCCGCGGCTGCCCATGCCGTAGGGCGCGACGTCGGTATTGCCCATCTGCACGCGCACCTGCGCGGGATCGACGCCGAGGCCGTCGGCCACCACCTGCGCGAACGCGGTCTCGTAGCCCTGCCCGGTGGCGCCCAGCCCCACCGAGGCGTTCACCGCGCCGCTCGGCTCGATGCGCAGCCAGGCCGCCTCGTGCCCGGAGCCGGGGATGCCGGCCGCCTTGTAGAACTTCGAGCCGTAGGTCGTGGACTCGACCACCGAGCAGAAACCAATGCCGATGTAGCGGCCTTCCGTGCGCGCGCTTGCCTGCCGCTCGCGAAAGCCCTTGTAGTCCATCGCCTTCGCCGCCGCTTCCAGCGTCTCGCGCGGCGTGATGTCGGCGATCACCTCGCCGGTGGGCATGGTGTAGGGCAGCTCGCGCGTCTCGACCATGTTGGCGCGCCGCACCTCCAGCGGGTCGAGCCCGAGCTCGCGCGCGATCGCGTCCATCGTGCCTTCGATCAGCCAGCTCGTGATCGCCATCGGCGCGCGCATCGGCCCGTTGCCGCACTTGTTGGTGAGCGCGACCTTCACCTCGAAGGCGTAGTCCTTCAGCCGGTACGGGCCGGTGAGGATCATCGCCACGACGCGCGCCAGGTAGTTCGCCGGGTAGAAGCAGTAGGCGCCGAAGTCCTCGAGGATCTCGAGCTCGAGGCCGAGCAGCTTCCCCTCCTTGGTCACCGCCGCGCGCGTGCGGCAGCTGTCCTCGCGCGCGTGGCTCGCCGCCATCAGGTTCTCCATGCGGTCCTCGCGCCAGCGCACCGGGCGCCTGAGCTGCCGGCTCGCCGCGCACACCGCGAGCTCCTCGCGGTAGAGCGCGATCTTCTGGCCGAAGCCGCCGCCGACGTCGGGCGAGACGATCGTCACCTGCGACTCCGAGAGGCGCAGGCGCGCCGCCACCTGCGAGCGGAAGGGATGCGGCACCTGGTTGCCGATGTGCACCGTCAGGTGCTGGCGCCCCTCGTCCCACACCGCGGCGAGCCCGCGCGTCTCGATCGGCAGGTGCGTGAGGCGGTTCTGGTGGCACGAGCACTCCACGACCTTGTGCGCTTCCTTCTTTCTCGCCTCGACATCGCCAGTCGCGAATCTCTGCATGGAGATCTGATTGGAAGGCAAAGACTCGTCGACTTTCGGCGCACCGTCCGCCAGCGCCTGCGCGAGGCTTGCCACGGCCGGCAGCGGCTCGTAGTCCACCTCGACGCGCTCGGCGGCGTCCTCGGCGAGGTAGCGGCTCTCGGCGATCACGCACGCCACCGGGTCGCCGTGGAAGCGCACCTTGTCGACCGGCAGCGCCGTCATCTCCACCGGCAGCAGGCCCTCGATCGGCGGCGCCATGCGCAGCGGCGTCGTCCACTGCGCCAGGTCCTTTCCCGTGTAGATGGCGACTATGCCTTTCAGCTTCTTCGCTTCTTCAGTCTTGATTCCTTTGATGCTTGCGTGCGGATGCGGCGATCGCACGAAGCACGCGTGCAGCGCCCCGGGGACCTCGATGTCCTCGACGTAGCGGCCGTGCCCGGTGAGGAAGCGCAGGTCTTCCTTGCGCGCGAGCGGCGCGCCGATGTACCTGAATTTATGCCGTGGCACCGGAAGCTTTCAGGATGGCCCGCACGATATTGTGATAGCCGGTGCAGCGGCAGAGGTTCCCGGACAGCACCTCGCGCACCTCCTGCTCCGTCGGCCGCGGGTTCTCTTTCAGGTACGCCTCGAAGGTCATGACGATGCCCGCGGTGCAGAAGCCGCACTGCAGGCCGTGCGCCTCGTGCAGCGCCTGCTGCAGCGGCGAGAGCCTGCCGTCCTTCGCCACCGCCTCGATGGTGGTGACCTCGTGGCCCTGCATCTGCACCGCGTAGACGAGGCAGGCGCGCGAGGGCCTGCCGTCGACGAGCACCGTGCACGCGCCGCACACGCCGTGCTCGCAGCCGACTTGCGTGCCGGTGAGCCGGCAGTCCTCGCGCAGCACGTCGGAGAGCAGCTTCCTCGGCTCCGCGCGCACCGCGTAGCGCCGGCCGTTGACGCTTAGCTCGAACTCAAGCATTTCTGCACCGCTCTTCGGGTAAGGACTTCGACCAGCTCCTTGCGGAACACGGCCGGCACGCGCGGGTTCTCTGCGGGATTGACCGCGTCGCGCACCGCCTTTGCGATCGATGCGGGTTCGATTTTCTTGAAATCGTCGAAGACCAGCGGCTTGTCCTCCGCGCCACCGATGCCGACTTTCAGCTTCTTGTTTTGAAGAGTGCATGCCACAGCAACGATCGCAAAATCCCCGGTGCGGCGGCTGAACTGGGCGTAGGCGTGGCGATCGCCGGGCGCGGCCTTGGGGAAGCGCGCGGCGACGATGATCTCGTCGGGCTCGAGCGCGGTGGTCATGAGCGAGACGAAGAAGTCTCTTGCCGCGATGCGCCGCTCGCCGCGCCTGCCGGCGACCGCGATCTCGGCCTCGAGGGTGGCGGCGACGAGCGGCAGCTGCGCCGCCGGGTCGGCGTGCGCGAGCGAGCCGCCGAGCGTGCCGCGCGAGCGGACGGCGTAATGGCCGATGCTGCCGGCGGCTTCGGCAAGCAGCGGGCAATGCCTTTTGCCGATGGGCGAACCCGCGACCTGATGGTGGCGGGCCAGTGCTCCTACCTCGAGAAAACCATTTCCGTCGACGATTCCGTCCAGACCTGCAACTTCGTTCAGATCGATGAGCTCGGCCGGCGTCACCAGGCGCATGTTCATCATCGGCCCGAGGCTCTGGCCGCCCGCGATCACCCTGGCATCCGGGTGTTCGGAAAGCAAAGCAAGGGCGTCGGCGAGCGACGCGGGGCGGTGGTAGCGGAAGGGCGCGGGCTGCACTGCCAGAGCAGGCTCGCCCCGGAGGACGAGTCGAAGAGCTGCAGGCGCCTGGCGTTGACCGGCAGCGAGATGTTGTCGCCCTGCTGCGCGCGCAGCTCGCGCCCGACGCGGAAGAACAGCGTCGTGCCCTCGACCTCGACGCCGAGGAACTGGTCGGAGCCGACGGGGAGCACGGAGGAGATCCGCCCGGAGAGCTGCTCGCTCGTGCCGCGCGGATCCACGTCTTCCGCCCGGATGCCGAGCTTGACCGGCCGGCCGGCCTGCACCGGAAGGGGGATCGGCAGCGGCAGCGACACGGCGCCGCGCACGAACCGCCTGCCGTCCGCGGAGAGGGCGCCCTCCAGGTAGTTGATCGGCGGGTTGCCGAGGAAGGAGGCGACGAAGGTGTTCTTCGGCCGGTCGTAGATCTCCTCCGGCGTGCCGATCTGCTGGATCACGCCTTCCTTCATGACGACGATGCGGTCGGCGAGGGTGAGCGCCTCGGCCTGGTCGTGCGTCACGTAGACGAAGGTGGTGCGCATGCTCTGGTGCAGCTTCTTGATCTCGGCGCGCATGGCGATCCTGAGCGCCGCGTCGAGGTTGGAGAGCGGCTCGTCCATGAGGAAGGCCTGCGGCTGGCGCACCAGCGCGCGGCCGAGCGCGACGCGCTGGCGCTGGCCGCCGGAGAGCTGGTGCGGCCGGCGCTCGAGCAGCGGCTCGATGTCGAGGGTGCGCGCCGCCTCGCGCACTCGCCGTTCGATCTCTTGCCGCGCAAACCCGCGCATGCGCAGGCCGAAAGCGATGTTCTCGTACACCGACTTGTGCGGGTAGAGCGCGTAGCTCTGGAACACCATCGCCACGTCGCGCTTGTGCGCCGGCACGACGTTCATGAGCGCCGCGTCGAAGTAGAGCGACCCGGCGGTGACGTCCTCCAGCCCGGCGATCAGGTTGAGCGTGGTCGACTTGCCGCAGCCCGAGGGGCCGAGCAGCACGACGAACTCCTTGTCGGCGATCTCGAGGTTGAGGTCCTCGAGCGCGACGAAGCCGTTGGGGTAGGTCTTGCCGGCCGACGCGAAGCGGATCCTCGCCACGGCTAGCCTTTCACCGCGCCGGCGGTGAGGCCGGAGACGATGTAGCGCTCGAAGAGCACCGCCATCAGCACCGGCGGGATGACCGCGAGCACGCCGGCGGCGTTGATGAAGGCGAAGCTGATGGTGAAGTCCGAGGCGAAGGAGGCGACGACGATCGGCATGGTCTGCGACTTCGGCGTCTGCGTGAACATGAGGGCGAGCAGGAACTCGTTCCAGCTCGAGAGGAAGGTAAAGAGCACCACCGCCACCAGCGCCGGGGCGGCGAGCGGCACGTAGACGCGCGTCATCGCCTGCCAGCGCGAGCAGCCGTCGACGCGCGCCGCCTTGTCGAGCTCGTCGGGCAGCGACTCGAAATAGCTCACCAGCATGAAGACGCTGAAGGGCACGGTGATGGCGAGGTAGGTGATGACCAGCGAGCCGAGGTGGTCGAGCAGCCCGAAGGTGCGGATGAAGAGGAAGAAGGGCACCACCAGCGCGATGTCCGGGATGACGCGCGTGGTGAGCATGAAGTAGATCGAGGTCGAGCGGCCGATGAAGCGGATCTTCGCCATGGCGTAGGCCGCCGGCACCGCCACGAGGAGATTGAGGAGGACGACGGAAACCGCCACCACGAGGCTGTTCCACATCGACGGGATCAGGTCGCGCGCGGTCGAGGGGATGTAGCCGCCGGTGGCCGGGTCGCCGGCGCGGCGCGTCTCGTAGGTGACCTTCCTGTCGCGCGCCTGGAAGATCGCCGCGAAGTTCTCCAGCGTCGGCTGGTGCGGGACCCAGTGCGGCGGCCGCGAGGTGATCTCCGCCTCGCCCTGGAAGGACGAGGACAGCAGCCAGGCCACGGGCGCGAGGATATAGATCAGAAAAACGATCGAGGCGGTGAACAGAAAGATCCTTCGCGTCACAGCCTCCTCCCCAGGGTGCGGATCAGCCAGAACGCCAGCGCGAAGGTGACGAGCGCCATGATGTAGGCGAGCGCCGAGCCGGTGCCGAAGGAGAGCTTGCGGAAGGTCTCGACGTAGACGTGCCAGGCGAGCACGTGCGAGGCCTCCGCCGGCCCGCCCTCGGTGAGGATGAAGAACAGGTCGAAGTGGCGGATCGCCATCATCGCCTCGTAGATCAGCACCAGCATGAAGGAAGGCCTGAGCGCCGGCAGCGTGATGTGCACGAAGCGCCGCCAGGCATTGGCGCCGTCGACGCGCGCCGCGCTGTAGAGGTCGGCGGGGATCGACTTCAGGCCCACCAGCACCAGGATGGTGGCGAGCGGCACTTCCTTCCAGACGAAGGCGTTGGCGATCAGCCACAGCGTCTTGTGCGAGTCGCCGAGCCAGACCATGTACTTGTCGATGAAATCGAGCTGGAAGAGGATGCCGTTCAGCGCGCCGTAGCCCGAGTCGTAGATCCACTTCCACATCAGGCCGTTGGCGACGTAGGGGATCGCCCAGGGCACGAGCAGCATCGCCGAGAGGAAGCGCCGCCCGCGGAACTCCTCGTTGAGCAGCAGCGCCATGGCGAGCGCGATCAGCATGATCGCGGCGACGCAGATCACCGTGAACGAGGTGGTGCGCCACACCGACTGCCAGAACAGCCCGTCCTGGAAGACTTCCTGGTAGTTCTCGAGCCAGACGAAGGGGACGCGCTGCGGCCGCGTCAGCCTGAGGTCGAAGAGGCTGATCCAGAACGAGTACAGCACCGGGAACACCGCCACGACCAGCAGCACGCCGAGCATCGGCGCGAGCAGCCACAGGGCGCTCGCCTGGTCGTAGCGGCTTACCGGGGCCCCGAATACCCCCCGCAGGGCCCGCGTCGTCATTAAAGGCCTTGCGCTAGGCCCGCCGGCGCAGCTTGTTCCAGGTGTCGGCCGAGCGCTTGAGCGCGTCGTCGATCGAGCTCTTGCCGACCACCGCCGCCTGGAAGGCGGTGCCGTTCACCTCGTCCCACTCGCCGAACCAGGGCGCCACCACGTCCTTCTTCTGCGCCAGCGCCTGCTGCCTCTCGTACATCTTGATGTCCGAGAACTGGTTGTAGGTGTTGATGATGTCCGGGTCCTTGAAGAGCGGCTTCACGGCGAAGCCCGCGCCGACGTCCATGAACATCAGCTTCTGGAAGGCGTACTTGCCGTCGGCCTTGCCGCCGAACCACTCGATGAACTTCACCGCGTCGGCGGCCTTCGCCTTGTCCTTCGCCGCGGCGGTGGTGAGCCCGTAGAAGCGGTTCCAGCCCACGGTGGCGTTCTTGCCGTTCGGCCCGCGCGGCATCAGCGCCTGGCGCGCGCGCGGCGCGATCTGCGACTGCTTCGGGTCGTTCAGCGTGCGGATGCGGTAGCGCCCGAGCATGGCGAAGGCGTGCTGGCCCGAGGTGAAGGCCTTGAGGCCGTTCAGCTCGCCGATCTCGACGCAGGCCGGCGAGACGATCTTGTGCTTCTGCACCGCATTGACGATCCAGGTGAGCGCCTCGTGCGCGCCCTTCTTCCTGTCGTGCATCACCGCCGCGCCCGCGTCGTCGACGAAGCGGCCGCCGTGCGAGAAAACGAGCGAGGAGAGGAACTCGATCAGCCAGGTCTCGCGCGCCATCGACAGCATCATCGGGTACTCGGAGAGCCCGGCCTTCTTGATCTTGAGCGACTGCTGCACCACCTCGTCCCAGGTCGCGGGCGGCGCCGAGATGCCGGCCTTCTGCAGCATGCCTTCGTCGTAGAAGAAGGCCATGTAGTCGGTGTAGTAGGTCAGGCCGTACTGCTTGCCCTTCCACATCATCGACTTGGTGCTGAAGTCGTCGACGTCGGCGTTGTACTTGAGGAGCTGCGGGTAGCCGTCGATCGGCGCCAGCCAGCCCGCCTCCGCCCACTCGGGCAGCCAGGCGTCGGACACCCACAGCGTGTCGAGCGGCGCCTTGCCGACGAACTTGGTGATCAGCGTGTCGCGGTACTGCGCCCACGGCGCGTTGCCGTAGCTGACCTTGACGCCGGTCTTCGCCTCGAAGGCGCTGATGTGCGCCTTCACCTGGTCGACGCCCGCCGACCAGGCGAAGAAGTTGACCGGGTCGGCCGCAAGGGCGCGGCCGAGCGCGCCAAGGGTGCCGGAGCCCGCGAGCGCAGCGGCCGCGGACGACTTCAGGAAGTCGCGTCTGTGGAACCTCGTCATGGGGGATCTCCTCGCCTCGAAGCGGCCACCATAGCAAAGCGGGTATTGGTCGTCAATCGACGACTTGCGCCGCGCGCGAAACGCGCGCCGGCAGCGCCGCCGCCAGCCCGCCGAGGAACACGCGCACCTGCATGGCGATCACCTCGGCGACCGGGGTGGGGTTGGTGTTGGCGTAGATGTGGCGGCGGATGGCGAGGTGCGAGACCGCGCCGTGCAGCTGCCAGCCGAGCTCGTGCTTCAGCTCGCGGCGCGGCGGCGGCCGCAGGCCGCGCTCGGCGCAGGCCTCGTCGACGATCACCTCGAGCATGCGCGTGATCACCTCGGCGATGTAGGTCGGCGCCATGTCGATCTCGGCGAGCGAGGCGTAGAGGAACAGGCGCAGCCAGCGCCGCGTCAGCACCGCGCCGTAGTACTCGCGATAGAACTCGTTCAGCCGCTCCTCGACGGGGCGGCCGCGGTCCTCCAGCCGAGCCAGCCAGGTGGCCTGGAACGGGCCGGCGATGTCCCGCCGGTACACTTCGTGGATGAGCGCGCCCTTGCTCGGGAAGCAGCGGTACAGGAGCCGCTGCGAGATGCCGCAGGCGTCGGCGAGCGCGCGTGTCTGCGCGGTGAGCCCGTACTCGGCGAAGAACTCGCTCGCCTGACTGAGAATCAGTTCCTTTCTTTCATGGAGCGAGATGCGCACGGCGCGGCGCGCGCGCTGTTTCGGCTTGCCGTTACGGCGCCGCTCGGCGAGGAGCGCCGACTTCGCCTTGATCAGCGTCGGGCTGCGCATGGCGCGCATGCTAGCATGTCGTCGCTCGACGACTTGGGAACGACGATGATCTACGAGATGCGCACCTACGAAGTCCCGCCCGGCAAGGCGCCCGAGTTCCTGAAGTTCTACGAAAGCAACGGCCTGCCGATCATCAGCCGCTACGCCAGGCTCGCCGGCTGCTGGACCAGGGAGTCCGGCACGCTCAACTCGGTGGTGTTCCTCTGGGGCTACGAGGACTTCGGCCACCGCAGCGCGCAGCGCGCCAGGCTCGGCCAGGACCAGGCGTGGCAGGCGTTCGTCCCCACCCTCCTTCCTTACCTCGTGCATCAGGAAAGCGTCTTCCTCGTTCCGGCTTCGTTCTCGCCGCTCTGATGGAAGAGATCGTCTACCTCGAGCGCGACTCGCTCGACGCCGAGGTGCGGCGGCCGTCCTTTCCGCACGCCTGGCGCGAGCACACCGGCATCCCCGACGCCGAGGCGACGGCGCGGCTCCTCGAGCAGGCGACCATCGCGGTGGTGAACAAGACGCCGCTGCGCGCGGCGACGCTCGAGCGCCTGCCGCGCCTGAAGTTGATCGCCGTCGCCGCCACCGGCACCGACAACGTCGATATCGCCGCGTGCCGCGCGCGCAGCATCGTCGTCTCCAACGTGCGCGGCTACGCCGAGCACACCGTGCCCGAGCACGCCTTCTGCCTGGTCCTCGCGCTGCGCCGCAGCCTGCTCGCCTACCTGGGCGAGGTAAAGAAAGGCCGCTGGCAGCTCTCGGCGCGCTTCTGCCTGTCGGGGCCGCCGGTGCAGGACCTGCACGGCGCCACGCTCGGCATCTTCGGCGAAGGCAGCATCGGCCAGGGCGTGGCGCGCCTCGCGCGCGCCTTCGGCATGGAGGTGCTGTTCGCCGACCACGCGCCGCCCAAGGCGCCCGGCGTGCAGTTCACGCCGCTAGATGAAGTATTGAGGAACGCGGACGTGATCTCCCTGCACCTGCCCTTGACTCCAGACACGAAAAGCCTCATCGGCGCGGCCGAGCTGGCGAAGATGAAGCCCACCGCGCTCCTCATCAACACCGCCCGCGGCGGACTGGTCGACGAGCAGGCGCTCGCGCAGGCGCTGCGCGCGGGAACAATCGCCGGCGCGGGCTTCGACGTGCTCTCGGTGGAGCCGCCCAGGGGCGGCAACCCGCTGCTCGAGCTCGACCTGCCGAACTTCATCCTCACGCCGCACGTCGCGTGGGCCGGCCGCCAGGCGCAGCAGGCGCTCGCCGACCAGGTCACCGACAACATCGAGGCCTTCGTGCGCGGCTCGCCGCGCAACGTCGTCTAGCTCGTTCCTGTGCGATTGCTTGCCCAGGTCAACGCGGCCTGAGCAGGCGCGTTGTTTTCGGGCATGAGCTCGGACCGTCCCATCGAAGGGCGCATCGTGATGATCCGCGGCCAAAGAGTCCTGTTGGCAGCAGAACTGGCCGAGCTCTATGGCGTCGAAGCGAAGGTGTTGAATCAGGCGGTCAGGAGAAACATGGACCGCTTTCCTGCAGATTTCATGTTTCAGCTGACCTGGGTGGGAGCTCGCTCTCTAAGGTCACAATTTGTGACCTTAGAGAAAAGCGGCGGTGGCAGCCTCATCGGTCGCCACGCCAAATACCGACCCTACGCTTTCACGGAGCAGGGCGTCGCCATGCTTTCTTCGGTCCTTAGATCTAGGCAGGCGGTAAGGGCGAACGTCGAGATCATGCGCGCATTCGTGCGCCTGCGCGGGATGATCGCGCACAGCGCAGACCTTTCCCGCCGGCTGGACAAGCTCGAAGCCAAGTACGACCGCCAGTTCAAGGTCGTCTTCGACGCCATCCGTCAGCTGATGACGCCACCCGAGCCATCCCGGAAGCGCCAGATCGGCTTCGTGACAAACAATAAGGCTACCCGCGTGCCAGTACCCGCCCCGGCCGCGCGCCGGTCGGCTTGCCCTCCCGCCATACCGGCTGGCCGTTCACGATCACCGTGTCGATGCCTTTCGCTGCGGCGATCGGGTGCTCGAACGTATTGCCTTCTGCGATGGCCTTCTCGTCGAACACCGTGATGTCGGCGGCGAAGCCCTCCTTCAGCACGCCGCGCTCCGCGAGGCCGAAGGTCTTCGCGGTGAGGCCGGTCATCTTGTGTATGGCAGTTTCCAAATCAAATAAACCCACGGTCCGCGAGTAATGGCCGAGCACGCGCGGGAAGGTGCCCCAGAGGCGCGGGTGCGGCGCCGCGTCGTGCGGCAGTCCGTCGGAGCCGATCATGGTGTGCTCGAAGCCGAGGATGCGCTGCACGTCGGCCTCGTCCATGGAGAAGTAGATGGCGCCGGC
Organism: Betaproteobacteria bacterium; assembly: GCA_052387375.1. Taxonomy (GTDB): domain Bacteria; phylum Pseudomonadota; class Gammaproteobacteria; order Burkholderiales; family SG8-39; genus SCGC-AG-212-J23. The sequence goes on along the minus strand of JBQTJF010000235.1, from coordinate 16,910 downwards.
AGGCAGCAGCTTCTCGACCGCTTTTTCCTTCGCAAGATTCATTCTTCTGGAAATCTCCTCGAGGTCCATCCCCTGGAACTCTGGATGCGGCACCGACCAGGTGACGAGCGTCTTCGAGGCGGCGAGCGTGCGGCTGTAGGAGAGGATGGTCGAGGAGGCGCAGTAGGGATAGCAGTCGAGGCCGATCTTCTGGCTGCGCATGGCGCGCGCGATCATCGGCAGCGTCTCGGCCGAGCGGCCGTGGTTGGGCCGGCCCGCCACCTTGTGGTGCGAGATGACCACCGGCACGCCGAGCGCGCGGCCGATGCGGAAGGTCTCCTCGAGCGAGTCGGTGATCCTGTCGCCCTCGTCGCGCATGTGCGTGCAGTAAAGCGCGTTCCTCTTCGCCAGCGGGCGGAACACCTCGATCACCTCCTCGGTGCTCGCGGCGATCGCCGGCTCGTAGTAGAGGCCGGTCGAGCCGCCGATGGCGCCGGCGGCCAGGGCCTCTTCCACCATTTCCTGCATTTTTCCGATCTCGGCTTTCGTCGCCGGCCGCTCGAGATCCTTCATCGCCTGCACGCGCAGCATCGAGTGCCCGACGAGGAGCGCGGCGTTGGTCGCCGGCGGCGCCTCCTGCAGCGCCGCCACGTAGTCGCGGAACGACTTGAACTTGAACCACGTCCCCTCGGCGTCCATGAGGTCGATCGGCGGCGTCACCGGCTTGGGCATGCCGTTGGGGGCCGGCGCGAGCGACACGCCGCAGTTCCCCGCCACCACCGTGGTGACGCCCTGGCTCACCTTGGGCGACATGTCGGGCGAGGAGAGCATCAGGCGGTCGTCGTGCGTGTGCGCGTCGATGAAGCCCGGCGCGACGATCCTGCCGGTCGCATCGATTTCTTTCTTCGCTTTACCGGCGACCTTCCCGACGCAAAGGACCTTCCCGTCCTTGATCGCCACGTCGGCCTGGCGCCGCGGCGCGCGCGTGCCGTCGATGAGGGTGCCGTTGCGGATGACGAGGTCCATGGCGGCGGATTATCGACCCTAAGCGAAGCCAGGGACAGGCCCGGGACAGGCCCGGACCCGTCCGCGATTTTCAGATGGGTACGATCGTACCCATTTTCTGGCGTCAACCCCTGGTTTTCAGGCACTCACTCATGAAGACCTTGCGGCTCGGCCTGCTTGTCCTGCGCGAAGGCCGGCGCGGCGAGCAGCAGGGCCGCGGCGAGGTGCTGGCGAGGGTGCGGATCATGGGGTTCTCCAGGGGTTCGGACGACCCCTTGCGAGCAAGAGGGATGCCCGCCGGGAACGCGACTTGCACCGCCCGTCCATGAACCCCGTAGGAGGCATCGCATGAAACTGCGCACTCTATTCGCCGCCGCCGCGCTCGCCTTCCCGCTCGGCGCGCTCGCCGCCGAGCCCTTCACCTCGCTGCATCCGGAGGCGGCGCATCCGGACCCGAAGGGCGAGGTGTCGCCCGACCTGTCGGCCGACCTGGTCCGCGAGCTGCAGCGCCGGCTGCACGAGCACGGCTTCGACGCCGGGCCGGTGAACGGCGCCTTCGGCGAGAAGACGCAGGCCGCGCTGGTGCAGTTCCAGCTCGCGCGGCCGATCCCGGCGAGCGGGCAGCTCGACGATGCGACGATGGCGGCGCTCGGCCTCGAGCGCGGAGCGCAGGCCGCGGCCGGCGCCACGACGCTCGCGCCGGCGTCGCCGGAGAAAAAGGACGCGAAGCCCTAGCGCGCCAGCGCCGCCGGCCAGTTCGCGTCCGCCTTGCGCACGTAGCCGCGCAAATGGGGTACGTCCCCATTTACGCGACCGCGATGGCGGCGAGCTTCGCCCTGACGTCCTCGGGCAGCGCCACGCCCTGGCGCTTTCTCGTGTCGAAGCACACCTCGGTGCACTTCTCCGTCGCGCAGTGGCGCATCGAGTCGGCGGCGTAGAGGCGCATTTCGTAGGTGAAGCTCTTGGTGCCCACGCGCGTCACCGCGCCCTTGATGAGGATGAGCTCGCCGGCGCGCACCTCGTGCAGGAAGTCGATGGTCAGGCTCGCCATGACGGTGCCCAGCCCGCGCGCCTGTATCTCGGCGAGGTTGAGGCCGGCCATCGCCGGCATGTGCCAGCCGGCGTCGTCGAAGAAGGCGGCGTAGTTGCGCACGTTCAGGTGCCCGTAGATGTCGCAGTGCGCCGGCATGACGATGCTGCGGTAGAGCTCGAACCACTTCTCCATCTTTCCCCCGGGATTCGTTCGATCAGCCGCCGTGCGCCGAAACGCGCAGCCGCACGCGGGTCCTCTTCTGCAGCGCCTGCACGATCTCGAAAAAGTTCTCGGTGCTGGGATTGCCGCGCTCGGCGAGCATCCGGTGCAGGCTCTTGGAGGGCTTGTTCACCTCCTCCGCGAGGCCTTCGAAACCAATCGTCGCATTCACCAGGTCGCGCAGCATTGCCTTGCCGCTGCGCGTGTCCCCGGCGAGGTAGGCGTTGATGGCTTGGGTGAACATCGCCTCCCGGAACTTCGTGTCGCGCCGCGCTCGCTTCACCACCGTTTCTCTGAAATCACGCGTGAGCGCCATGCTGTTCCTCTATGACTTCCCGAACCAGCGCCTGAAAGGAGAGCGCCCGGACGCGTCAAGGTACTCGAGGACCGGGATCGAAGCCACAGTTATGGTAACACGACTGTTACCACGAGAATCGCCTCCACGCAGCCTAAACGCGCAGCTGGCTGCTGCGGATGACCAGGAGTGCTGCGAGCTGGGCGATGCCAGCTTGGTCGCGCCGGGCGCCGAAACCTTTCACTGTAAGGCCCGGGCGCCGGCGCCGACCTACGCGGTCCGCGCCCGCTCGTCACCGGTTCCACCTCGGGCATCGGCCTGGGCATCGCCGCCAGGCTCGCCGCCGGCGGCGCCAACCTCGTCCTCAACGGCTTTGGCGATGCTGGCGAGATCGACAAGCTGAAACGCGATCTCGGCGAGAAGCATGCTGTGAAAGTCGCCTATGACGGCGCCGATATGAGCAAGCCCGAGGCGATCGCCGCCATGATGGCGCGCGCCATCGAGCGCTTCGGCGCCGTCGACCTGCTCGTCAACAACGCCGGCATCCAGCACGTCGCGCCGGTGGAGGAGTTCCCGGTCGACCAGTGGAACGCCATCCTCGCCATCAACCTCTCGGCCGCCTTCCATACGGTGCGCGCCGCGCTGCCGGAGATGAAGAAGCGCGGCTTCGGCCGCATCGTCAACGTCGCCTCGGCGCACGCGCTGGTGGCGAGCCCATTCAAGTCCGCCTACGTCGCGGCGAAGCAACCAGATCCCCGGCACCGCGAAGGCGCGCGGCATCTCGGAAGAGGCCGTGGTGCGCGACGTGCTGCTGCACGCGCAGCCGACCAAGAAGTTCGCGACCGCCGAGGAAGTCGCCGCCCTTACCGCCTTCCTCTGCTCCGGTGCGGCCGCTTCGATCACCGGCGCCGTGCTTCCCATCGAAGGTGGATGGACAGCGCAGTAAAAGCGCCAGGGCTTAAACTGAAAGCTCCAACAAGGGAGGACGTCATGCCTGCCCGCTTCGGCGTCGCCAAGCCATGAACGCCCCGCCGCGCCGCATCGGCCCGCGCGCCAAGGGCCAGATCGTGCTCGTGCTGCAAGGCGGCGGGGCGCTCGGCGCCTACCAGGTGGGCGTGTTCCAGGCGCTGCACGAGGCGGGCATCGAGCCCGACTGGGTGATCGGCACCTCGATCGGCGCCATCAACGCCGGCATCATCGCCGGCAACGCGCCGCAAGCGCGGCTGGCGCACCTCGACGAGTTCTGGGCGCGCGTCGCGCACAAGAGCTCGCTGCACGCGAGCTGGCACACGCTCGGCTTCAGCCGACCGGGCCCGAGCCCGAGACCATCTGGCAGGTGATGGGGCGGCAGAAGGACATCCAGTACGCGAGCCGCGCCGACAGCCACATCGCGCGACAGAAGCAGCTCCACCGCTTAAGGCACGTGATCAGGGAACTGACAACGAATTTACCGGCAGAAAGACAGAACGCGCCAGAAGTACGCGAGCTTGCCGCCTGGGGCTGCGGCACCACCATGCACCTGGTGCGCCTGCTCGCGCCGCGCCTGGACGGCGAGGACCACACCAAGGACATCGATTTCTCCCCCGGCGGCATTGCCGCGCGCCGGCAGGCGGGCTACGCCGCGACGCGCGAGATGATCGAGCGCGCGCCCTGGGAGGCGCCCGCCGACCCGATCGAAGGCGTGATCGTCCACCAGTTCCTCGACCGCCGCGGCGAGGCCTTGTCCACGACCTGACGCCCGCGGCGGCGGCTGCGGTTACACTCGGGCCGTGGACGACTTCCGGGGGCAGGTCGAGGGAGAGCGCGGCTACCTGCTGCGCTACGCCAGCCTGCAGCTGCGCGACCGGCACGCCGCCGAGGACGTGGTGCAGGAGACGCTGCTCGCCGCGCTCGAGGGTCGCGCCGCGTTCGGCGGCCGCGCCAGCCTGCGCACCTGGCTCACCGGCATCCTCAAGCACAAGATCGTCGACGCCATCCGCCGCGCGAGCCGCGAGTCCGCGCTGACGCCCAACGACGAGCTCGCCGACGTGGACAAGGCCTTCGACGAGCGCGGCCACTGGCACGACATGCCCGCCGCATGGTCCGACCCCGACGCGGCGCTCGAGCAGCAGCAGTTCTTCGCGCGCCTGGAGGAGTGCCTCGCGCGCCTGCCGGCGAAGACCTCGCGCATCTTCCTCATGCGCGAGCACCTGGGCTATGAGACCGACGACATCTGCCGCGAGCTCGGCGTGACGCCCAACCACTGCTGGGTGCTCCTCTACCGCGCGCGCATGGCGCTGCGCGAGTGCCTGCAGGTGAAGTGGTTCGGCAACAAGTAGAAAAATGCGGCTCCGGCTCACCTGCCAGGAGGCGACGCGCATGATGTCCGGGGGGCAGGACCGCTCGCTAGGGCCGGGCGAGCGCCTGCGCCTGCGGGCGCACCTCCTCGTCTGCTCGGGCTGCGCCGCCTTCGAGAAGCAGCTCGAGTTCCTGAGCAAGGTCCTGCGCCGGCTCGCCGCGCGCGAGTAGGAACCCTAAGACCGGTCGCGCCGGTAAGGCGGCAGCGTCGTGAGGCGCGGATCGTCCACGTAGCCGCCGACGGTGAAATGGTAGAGCGACTGGAACTCGAGGTCGCGCAAGCCGAATACCTGGTGCACCGGGTCGTCGAAGAAGCAGCCGATGCCGGTCGAGCGCACGCCGGCCGCTTCCGCCTCGAGATAGAGCACCTGCCCGATCGCGCCGGCTTCCCAGAACAGGCGCCGGTAGAACGACGGGCCATGCTCGACCAACGCCGCGCGGTACTCGGCGAGCATGCCGAGCGAGAAGGCGCCCTCGCCCGCGATGTCCTGGCGGCAGCTCACCTGCGTCGCCACCATCCGCGCATCGCCGCGCTCGAGCACGAAGAGCGGCAGCTCGGCCGGGCAGCCCGGCGGCGCCTCCCACGCGAAATCCGGGTGCATCGCGCCCTTCAGATTCTCCGTCTTCGCCGGATCGCGCACCAGCGCGTACAGGCCCGGATCGATTCCGTCCACGCGGTGCACGAAGAGGCCGAAGTGGATCTTCGGCGCCCAGGAGATTGCGTCCCAGGGCGTCGGCATCACTCGAGCCAGCATCCCATAGAACCGCTGCGCGGAGATGGAGGTCTTCCCGTCGCAGGCAAGCAAGCTGCGCCGCTGCCGGATGATCTCGCCCGCGGTGCTCATGCTTTGCGCGACGCCGCCGCCGCCTCGTCGATGGCCTCCCAGGGCACCGGGTCGCCCGCGCTGAGGCGGTTCGCTTTTCCGTACCAGCGCTGGCCCTTCAATTGTTGTACCGCAGCTGGCTCGAGACCGCGGCGGTTTGTCGCGATGCCGCCCGGCCACAGCGCCATCACGAGCTCCGCGCTCTCGCGCTCGGCGCCCTCGAAGTCCGCGGCGCGGTCGAGGCCGAGCAGCGCTTCGACGGTCTCGTCCGCCTCGTCCAGCACCCGCGCCGACCAGCCGAGCGTGGCCGCGGCGATGCGCAGCGCGCCGATGGCGTGGCCGGCGTCGTGCTGGCAGTAGCGGAAGGCGCGCTCGCCGTACTTCCACGCCTCGCGCCAGTAGACCGACGACAGCCCGACGAGAAACGCCTGCGGCGGAAAGCCGCGCATGAGGCGGGCATAGAGCTCGACCGGACAGTCGGCGCGACGCTCGAGCGCATGCTCGCGCGGCGCGTAGTGGAATACACCTGCCTTCTCCCCTACCCCAGCGACCCCACCGATCAGCAAATACCCCTCCGTCGGATGCAGATTCCCGCTCGAGGGATTGGCGCGCAGCGCCCAGCGCGCCCCGCCTGCCTGCTTCCACGCCGAGAGCGCGAGCGAGTACTCGAACAGGCGCGACAGCGCGCGCAGGTCGAGCGGCGCGCTCGCCACGGCCCCCGGCGCGTACAGGCGCTCGTAATCGGGCGAGCGCGGCGCCTCGTCCGGCGCGAGCAGCGGCAGCCGCGTGAGCGGCGCGCCCTTGAAGCGCCGGAACGGATCGGGCTGGTTCGCCCAGTCGAGCTCGCCCGGGCCGGCGGCGAAGCGGGCGAAATGGTGCTTGGTGCGCTCGTGGTAGCGCATCACCGCTTCGAGCTTCGCGGGGTCGGGCATGGCAAGTCAGGACAGTGCTTTCAGTCCCTTCCAGTCCACGAGATCCAGGAGCTTCAGCGCCGGCCCGGTGGGCCTTTTTTCGCCGAGCTCTTCGGTTCTTCGAGGCGCAACGACTTGAATTCGCGCATCGTCTTGCCGTCGATCGCTCCCAGCTCGTAGAGCCCGCGCCATCTCCCGCATTTCCTCACGAAGCCTGCGATTCGCCATCAGCCGGCGTGCGCCCGCACGCGGTGCTCGGCCTTCAGCCACGTAGTGCGCCTCGCGACGCGCAGGTCGTAGTCGACCTGGAGGTTCAGCCACAGCTCCGGCGATACGCCAAAGTACTTTCCCAGCCGCAGGGCGGTATCGGCGGTGATCGAGCGCTTGCCGCCGACGATCCCGCTGATGCGGTTGGGCGGCACGGCGATCTCGCGTGCGAGCGCATTGATGCTCACCTCCATCGGCTTCATGAATTCCTCGTACAGGACCTCGCCGGGGTGGATCGGATCGAGCAGCTTGGCCATGGCTTCTCTCCTAAGTGTGGTAGTCGACGATCTCGACGTCATATGCGTGTCCGTCCGACCAGCGGAAGCAGATCCGCCACTGATCGTTGATGCGGATGCTGTGCTGACCCTTCCGGTCACCCTTGAGCGACTCGAGCCGGTTGCCCGGCGGCACCATCAGGTCGCGCCGTGTCTGCGCGCGATGGAGATAGAGCAGCTTGCGGCGCGCAGGGCGCTCGATCGCCCGAAAGCGGGCGACCAGCCGGTCGTTGAACAGCTCCTCCGCGTCGGGCGACCGGAAGGACTTGATCACCCGCCAAGCGTATTACGCGTGGCGTAATAGGTCAAGAGACGAAGCCGGGGCCTTGAGGTCCTCCAGATTGAGGTATGTTGCCCCGATGCGGCTGCCGTTCTTCTACGGCTGGGCGATCGTCGGCGTGGTGTTCGTCACCATGGCCTTCGGCGTCAACGCGCGCACCGCGTTCTCGCTCTTCTTCCCGCCCATCGTCGCCGAGTTCGGCTGGCAGCGCGCCACCACCGCCGGGGCCTTCTCCTTCGGCTTCCTCGTCTCGGCGGTCCTCTCGCCGCTCCTCGGCAAGCTGATGGACCGCTTCGGGCCGCGCCTGACGATGGAGCTCGGCGTCGGCGTCACCGGCCTGGGCCTCCTCTGCGCCGCGCTCGTCTCGCAGCCCTGGCACCTCTACCTCACGCTCGGCGTGCTGGTCGGGGCGGGCTCGGTGGCGCTCGGCTACACCGGGCAGGCGCTTTACCTGCCGAACTGGTTCGTGCGCCGCCGCGGCCTCGCCATGAGCATCGCCTTCTCCGGCGTCGGCATCGGCTCGATCGCGCTCCTGCCGGCGCTGCAGTGGGCGATCGAGGCGCACGGCTGGCGCGCCACCTGCGTCGCGCTCGGCCTCGTCATCCTCGCGCTGCTCGCGCCGCTCAACCTGCTCGTGCGCAAGGCGCCGCGGGACCTCGGCCTCGAGCCCGACGGGGATGTTGCTCCGGCCTCTGGAGAGTCGTCCCGGGTAGATAACGTCGTGGACCGCGCCTGGGCGGCGGTCGACTGGACGCTCGCGCGCGCCATGCGCACCGCGCGCTTCTGGTGGATCGCCGCGGGCTACTTCGCGGCGATGATCGCGTGGTACTCGGTGCAGGTGCACCAGACCCAGTACTTGGTACAGGCTGGCTTCAGCGGCAGCTACGCCGCGTGGGCGCTCGGCTTCGTCAGCCTCGCCGGCATCCCCGGCGGCATCGCCCTCGGCCACCTCTCCGACCGCATCGGCCGCGAGTGGGTGTGGACGGTCGGCTGCCTGGGCTTCGCCATCTGCTACGCCGCGCTGCTCGGGCTGGGAGCCGCGCCCTCGGCGCTGCTGCTGTGGACCATGGTGATCGCGCAGGGCTTCCTCGGCTACGGCATGACTTCCGTGGTCGGCGCCATCCCGGCGGAAATCTTCCAGGGCCGCCACTACGGCGGCATCTTCGGCACGCTGATGGGCGCGGCGATCGCCGGCGGCGCCTTCGGCCCGTGGCTCCTCGGCGCCGTCTACGACCTCACCGGCTCCTACGCCCCCGGGTTCTGGACGGCGATCGGCGCCTGCCTCTTCTCCGCGCTGGCGATCTGGCTGGCGGCGCCGCGGCACGTGCGCGCGGTGGCCGGGCGCATACGCGCGGCCGAGCCGACTTGAGCAGCCCGGGAATCTCGTTCGGCTGAGCTACCGCCGGCGTGCAGCCTCAGCAGGCCGCACCGTCGGCCTAGAAGGTCCGGGTCACGAAGAGCAGAAGCGACCAGCGGGCCTTCTCCTCGAACCGCACGGCGGTCTCGCCCGCCGGCAAGGGCTGGTCGCGCCTGAATCCCTCGGCCAGGTCCTTCACCTTGCCGTCAAGGATCGCGCCCACGCCGAGGGAAAAGCCGTCGCTGTCTGCCGGCTTTCGCTTCTCACCGTACATGAAACCTATCCCGATACCGGAAACCGCCTTGTCCTGGCTCGCGGCCACCGCTACGAACGGACCGCATCCTTTCTTCACTTCGACCGCGTCGCCATGGCACCAGAAGTACTTGTGGAACTCGAAAAGCACCCTCGGCTGCTGCTTCTTTTGCGACTTGACGCGCACGATGCCGTTCACCACCTCGGCATCGTCGACGGCGTCGCTCGAGCCGAACGAGAAGCCGAAGCCCAGGCCCCAGTTCAGCCCGAGAAACTCCGCGTCGGCCTTGCGTACCTCGTAGAGTCGCAACGCCGTCGCCTCTTGCGCCTCGAGCGCCATGCGGATGCGGATCGTGCTGCCGGGCGCCGTGTCCCGCGCGGCGATGTAGGCGCGGCGCGAGCGAACGCACCGCACCGCATCTAGCGCGGCCTCGGCCCGCATGTCGGCGCTTTTGCCCGAGCTGGCCCGCGAGACATGCGTCGCGCAGTCCTGCTCGACCCGCTCTTGGAGCGCGACGTAATTCTGCGCACGGATGAAGGCGTCGGCGTCGCCCGTGAAAGCGGCGCTGGGCCTGGCCGCGTCCTCCGCCCACGTAGGGGAGCACGCCAGTGCCGCCGCGAGTGGCAGCGCGAGAGATAGGGAACGCATGCAAGGCCTCCAGCCAGTCATCACCAAGTCCAGCTCACGTGCAGCCGGCCGAAGCGGTAGCGGCGCAGCGCGAACTCCTGCTCCGCGACCTCGGTGCTGCGCGACCCGATCGAGTAGCGTGCCATGAACGATCCCGCCTGGAACGCCAGGCCGATGTCCATGTCGACGACGAAACGGCGCCGGCCGACGGTATGCGGGCTGCCGTCGTTGATCAGCGGTCCCTGGAGCAGCGCGTTGTAGCCGACGACCTTGCCGTCCATGCGCAGGAACCCGAACAACTGGAATCGCTGGCTGACCGGGGTGCCGCAGAGCTTCGGATCAAGCGCGGCACTGGAGAGCTCCACTCCGCCGGTGTCGTACGGCACGATCGGCTGCAGCTCGGAGCCGCAATGGAACGGCACGAGCCGGCCGGCGCGCAGCGTCGCGCCCGCGTGGCCCTGGAAGAAGACATTGCCGAGATCGGCGCCGACGCGCGGCACGAGCTCTATGTGATTGCCCGCCCAGAGCAGCGTCGCAGGGGCATGCTCGATGCGAGCTTGCAGACCGATCTCGTTGCGCACCTGCAGGTCCCATCCCTTAGGGTCGTTGTGCTCCTTGTGGATCGCCTTCTGTACCGGCTCCCCGAGGGCGCATGGGCCGATGCAGCCGGCATTGACCTCGTAGCGCCAGTACGAGCCGTCGGAGCGGTAGTCCTCTTTCCAAAGGCCGACGTGCAGCCAGGCGCCATAAGGATGGTCGGTGCGGTCGACTTGCGCCGGGAAAAGCCGCACATCGCGCGGCGTGTACATGTTCTGGGCGACATGCACGCCGTAGGCGTTCGTCCGGTAGCCGCCGGCGCCGTCGGCCTGAAAGAGCTTCCGCGCACGCCGGTAGGTTATGCGTATGCCGTTGGTGTAGTCCTGGTCGGTACCGTGGGGCTTGAAGACGTCGTTGTCCCAGTCGAGCGCCCAGGTCTGCAGATAGGCCGGTTCACCGGCGGCAACCGGCTTGCCAAACACCGTCTCGGCCCGCGACGACATCGCGGTGTACGCCTCGCCGATGTGGCCGAAAAAGGGCCCGATCTGCGCCTGCGCACCGCCGTGGACGGCGAGGCATAGCGCTGCCAGCGCGAGCCCGCCCGTACATCGCCAGACCTTCAATCCCCTACCTCCCCAGCGAGAGGTTATGCGAGGCCGAGGGCGCCTGCTTATCCGGCCGTACGAAATTAGAACGCCCCGAGGCGCCTTCAGACTTGCCGCCGGTCGCCCGCGCTTCGCCACAATCGCCCGGCATCCTCCGTACCAAGGGAGATGCCATGAAGATGGCCGCCGTCGTCAAGCTCGCCGTGATCGCCGCCCTGGTGCTCGCGCTCTTCATCCCGGTCAACATGATCCAGGGCCTCATCCACGAGCGACAGGCGCGGCGAAACGAGGCGGTGGGCAACATCGCCGCCGGCTGGGGCGGCCGTCAGACTCTCGCCGGGCCCTATCTCGTCGTGCCCTACGAGCGCACGCGCGTCAACGTCGTGCACGAGACGGTGGACGGCAGGCCGCGCGAGCGGCGCACCGAGCACACCGAGTCGCTGCTCGCGCGCCTGCCCGCCGAGGCGGTGAGCTGGCGCATCGGCGCCGAGGTGAGCGAGAAGGCCTACGGCATCTACAAGGCGCGGCTCTACAGCGCGAGCGGCGAGGCGCGCGGCAGCATCACCGTGCCGCGGCGCTTCGGCCTGCCCGCCGACACGCCGACCGTGCGCATCAAGCTCGGCACGCCCCGGCTCGTCCTCGGCATCGCCGACGCGCACGGCATCCGCTCGGTGTCGGCGCTCGACTTCGACGGCGAGGCGCTCGCCTTCGAGCCCGGCTCGGGCGACGGGGCGAACCTGCAGGGCGGCGTGCACGCGCCGCTCCCGTCCTTGCGCGGCAGCGAGCGCGAGGCGCAGACCCTGGAATTCGGCTTCACCGTCGAGCTCGCCGGCTCCGAGGCGCTCGCTGTCGCGCCGCTCGGCGCCAACACCAGCGTCACCATGCGCTCCGACTGGCCGCACCCCTCTTTCGCCGGCCGCTTCCTGCCGCTCAAGCACGACATCACTAGCAGCGGGTTTTCGGCCGAGTGGAAGATCTCCGAGTACGCCGCGCCCGGCACCAGCGAGCGCCACGCGCTCGCCGTCAGCTTCATCGAGCCCGCCGGGCTCTACCAGCAGCTCGAGCGCGCCTCCAAGTACGGCTTCCTCTTTATCGGCCTCACCTTCGCCGCCTTCCTCCTCTTCGAGCTGCTGCGGCGCCTCGCCATCCACCCGATCCAGTACGCGCTGGTCGGCCTCGCCCTGGCGATGTTCTTCCTGCTCCTGACCGCGCTCAGCGAGCACATCGACTTCGCCGCCGCCTACGCCATCGCCACCGGCGCCTGCGTCGGCCTCATCTCGGGCTACCTCGTGCGCGTCCTGAAGAGCGTCCTGATCGGCATCGGCTTCGGCGCCGCCCTCACCGCCCTCTACGCGATGCTCTACGCGCTCTTGAAGGCGGAGGACTACTCGCTTCTCGGGGGCTCGCTGCTGCTGTTCGGATTGCTCGCGGTAGCGATGATCGCCACACGCCGCATCGACTGGTACGCGATGACCGGAAACAGGAGCTCGAGCGGCGCCCAGGTAGCGTGACCTCCCCGCACGGGACCCGGGCGCCGCTCCTCTTGTCCGCGCGGTAGCAGGCGGCGACGCAGGCGCGTATTCTCGCCGGCATGGAGCCATGGTCCGTGCGGGACGAGCGGCCTTACCTCAGGCATGAGCCGCGCTCCCACGCGTGGGTGGTGGTGCTCGCCCTCGCGCTCATCGCCGGGATCGCCGCCGCCTCCTACTGGTATGCGACCAGCGAGCGCCTGCCGTCGTGGCTGGTGCCGCCGCAGACGGCGAGCGCGCCGGCTGCAGCGCCGCCCGCCGCTGCGCCGCCCGCTCCCAAGGCGAGCCCCGAGCCGGAAGTCCGCCGTCCGCTGCCGCCGCCGCAGGCCGAGCCGGCGAGGCCGCTGCCGGCGCTCGACGTCAGCGACACGATGATGCGCCACGAGCTCGTCGAGCTCATGGGCGGGGAGGCCTTCGCGTCGCTGGTCATCCCGAAGGACCTCGTCCGCCGCTTCGTGGCCACGGTCGACAACCTGCCGCGCGAAAGCGCGCCGCGGCGCATGGTGCCGCTGAAGGCCGTGCCCGGCAGCTTCCGCATCTCGAGAAGCGGCGAGCAGGCGAGCGTCGATCCGGCGAACTTCGCGCGCTACGCACCCTACGTGCGCGCGCTGGAGGCGCTGGGCTCGCGCGCGCTCGTGAAGACCTATGTGTACGCCTATCCGCTCTTCCAGCGCGCGTACGAGCAGCTCGGCTTCCCCGGCAGGCACTTCAACGACCGGCTGCTTGACGCGATCGACGATCTCCTCGCCGCGCCGCAGATCGACGGCCCGATCCAGCTCCTGCAGCCGCGAGTGCTGTACGAGTTCGCCGACCCGGACCTCGAGACCCGCTCCGCCGGGCAGAAGATCATGGTCCGCATGGGGCCCGCCAACGCCGCGCGGGTGAAGGCGAAGCTGCGCGAGATCCGCCGCGAGCTGATCGCCGCGAGCGAGCGCCGGCAGTAGGCGAAAGCCGCCCTGGCGGCGCCGAGCGGTCGCCCTCACCGCCTCGCGGCCCGCCCCGGTCAGCCTCCGACCAGCCGGCGGGCGCCCGCCAGCGCGTAGTTGTCCTAGCCGGCGTCCCGGTCTTCCGCAAGCGCCTTGCCGGCGCGCTCGCGCTCCGCGTCGTCGAGGAACGGCGTCTGGCGAAACCGGGCCTGGATGATCGGCGCGGAGAGCAGGCCGGCTTTCAGCCCGGCGCGCAGCCATTCCCGATCCCTCGCCTCGCAGCGGGCGTACTTCGAGACCGCCGCGTCGTTCGGATCGAGAAAGTGGATGACGACGCCGTTTTCCAGCGGCACGCGGACCAGGCGGTGCTCCCATTGGTCGGGAAGCACCGGCAGATCGGGCGACACCGGGTCGAGGTAGTAGCCGTGGGCCGCCTCGAAGGGGCTCCCCGCTCCCAGCTTCTGCGCGAGCTCGTGGATCCGCCCGGGATCGGCTTTCGTATAGCAGTCGACGTCGATGGACATGAGCATGCGCGCGGGGATGTCGCGCGCGCCCTGCACGATGCCGAGAACCGAAAGGCTCCCGACGACGACGAATTCGCTCTCGCCGCTCAGCTTGCGGGCCTCGCCGAACAGGGTCTGCAGGTGGCTCAGGTCCACGCCCAGGACCACGGGGAGTTCTGAAACAACGCGTCTTCCCACTCGCCCAGCGACGACATCTGTTTCGCGATTCTTCGCGGCGGCTGGGCGAGCAGCCGGGACCAGCGCTCGATGTAGAACGGGCTGCATGACTTCTTGCTGCGCCACAGCTCGACGCGCTCGCGCGCCCTGGCGATCTTGGCGGCCGCCGCCGCTTCGTCGCCCGCCAGCTCCAGGGCGAGACGCAGATGCCGTTCGCGCTGCCGGCCCAGCCTGACTTCGTGCTCGAGGCGAGCCAGCCTGCGCATGGCATCGCGACCGGATCGCTCTACCTGGGGAACGACCTGGAGCGCCGCCAGGAGCCGGTCGATCGTGTCCGACTGCACCGCCCTGGGCTTGCCTTGCTCGAGCCGGGACAGGACGGCGCGGGAGACATGCGCCTTGGCGGCCAGGTCTTCCTGCCGCAGGCCCTGCCGGATCCGCTCGTCCTTGATGAGCTTTCCGCACTTCGCCGCCAGCATGAGCGATGTACACTAAAGTGAACGCCGCTCATTTTAGGAGACATCACGGGGAAGAGCAATGACCCCCGAGTTACAGGCGCCCTGCCACCGGAGCGCCGGCGTGGACTTCCTCGTGATCGCCTGGAGAGCCGTGTTTGCATTGATTACAATGCAATCATTGCTATCACTTTTGGAGACCCGGCATGGCGAGCATCACCATCCGCAATCTCGACGATCAGACCAAGGCGCGCCTGCGCGTGCGTGCGGCGCACCGCAAGCGCTCCATGGAAGACGAGGCGCGCAACATCCTGCGCGCCGCGCTCGCGGGCGACGAGGCCGCGCCGCCGAACCTCGCCGAGGCGATCGCTCGCCGCTTCCGGCCGCTAGGCGGCGTCGAGCTGCGGCTGCCGGCGCGCGAGCCGATGCGCGAGCCCCCCGCCCCGGCGAAGCGCGGCTCCCGGTGATCGTCCTCGACACGAACGTCATTTCGGAGCTGATGAAGGCCTCTCCCGAGGAGAGCGTGGCGCGCTGGGCGGCAGGCGAGCCGGCGACGAGCCTCTACACCACCAGCATTACCCTTGCGGAGATCCTGCACGGAATCCTGCTGCTGCCCGCGGGCAGGCGGCGCTCCGGCCTCGAGGCCGCCGCCGGGGCGATGTTCAGCGAGGACTTCGCCGGCCGCGTCCTCGCCTTCGGAGCCGACGCCGCGCGTCCCTATGCCGGCATCGCCGTAGAGCGCCGCCGCGCCGGGCGGCCCATCAGCCATTTCGATGCGCAGATCGCCGCGATCGCGCGCTCCGCCGGCGCCGCCATCGCGACGCGCAACGTCGCGGACTACGAAGGCTGCGGCGTCAAGCTGCTGAATCCCTGGGAAGCCTGAGCCGCAGGAGAAGTGACTAGCGGCGGCGCTTCTTCTGCGCGGCCCTGCGGGGCTGCTGGATCTCGTCGATCGCCGCGCCGCCCAGCCCGTCGAGCTTCGGCTGGATGTTGTCCCTGATCCACTTCGGGTCCCACCACTCCACCGGCAGGACCGCGACGCCGTGCAGGT
Organism: Betaproteobacteria bacterium; assembly: GCA_052387375.1. Classification (GTDB taxonomy): domain Bacteria; phylum Pseudomonadota; class Gammaproteobacteria; order Burkholderiales; family SG8-39; genus SCGC-AG-212-J23. The sequence goes on along the minus strand of JBQTJF010000235.1, from coordinate 1,465 downwards.
AGACGCCGTAGTGCAGGTGGTCGCCCCCGACGAGGCCGGTCTCGCCGGTCCTGCCGAGGATCTGGCGCTGCTTGACCGTCTCGCCGTCCTTGACGTCGATCGCGCTCAGGTGGCTGTAGAGCGTGAAGAGCCCGATGCCGTGATCGAGGATGACGGTGTTGCCATAGATGCCCAGGTCGCCGGCAAAGGCCACCGTGCCGCTGTTCGCCGCCTCGACCGGATAGCGCTTGGTGACCGAGAGGTCGTAGCCGAGGTGGTAGGCCTTGTCGATCGGCTCGCCGTTGTAGGTGTAGGTGCGCTCGTCGGCGAAGTTCGCCTCCACCTTCGAGTTGGAGAGCTGGACGAAGGCGCCCTGCCACTGGATCGCCGGCGTGGACTTCTTCGTGATCGCCGTGATGCGGTCCTCGTTCTCCTTCCTCATGCGCTTGTTGACCGCGAGGAAAGCCTCCTACGCCCCGCCCTCGCGCGCGCCGGCGGCGCCCAGGAGCGGCGCCACCTTGCTCTCGATGAAGCTGTCGGAGACGGCGATGGTGCTCTTGCGGTACTTCACGCCCTTGAGCTCGTAGGCGAGCGCCATCTCCCGCGTATTGCCCGCCTTGTCCGTCGCCACGAGCATGGCCTTGGCATTCGCCGGCGCGTTGTACGGATGGGCGAAGAGCGCGACGAACTGATCCGGCTGCCCCTGCCCTTTGTGGCCGGGGAAGAAATGCTCGCCGACCTTCACGCCGCTCGTGACCGTATCGGCGGAGGCCTTGTAGAGGATCGCGCCGGCCCCGCCGAAGCTGATGTACCGGTCCTCGGCGACGAGCTGCAGGGTGGGCGGCGTGATATCGATCGTGAGCTCCTTCTGCACCACGGTCTCGTTGCCGCCGAACCACTTCCACAGCGAGCCGTCCCGGGCGCGCACGCGCAGCACCGCGGGCCCCTCCTTGATGCCGGCAAGCTTCGCCACCGCGACGCTGATCTTCTTCTCCCGCACCGGGCCGGCGTACACCTCGGCGGCGATCGGGTGCTCCTTGCCGCCCGCCGACAGCGTCGCGGTAACGGACTTGAGCCCCGCGCCCTGGTCGGTGACGCCGATCTCGATCGGCGCCGCGCCGACCACGTCCGCCTCCGGCGTCAGGGTGATGACCGGCGCCTCGCGCTCGAAGCGCGGCGCGAAGTAGAAGCCGCCGGCCAGAAGCGCGACGACGAGGATCACAAGCAGGACAACGACCGCCGGGAGCTTCCTCCGCGGGGCGCGGGATTCCAGATTGGTCATTTAGTAGGGCCGAAAGAGAAAAAGCGCAGGAAAATCAGTTCCGAAGCGATTCTAGTGGATCGAGCCGACGCGCTCGGCACCGGACGACGAGATTATCCGTCGGGGCCGTTAAATCTGTGCGAATCGTGAGTGGGTAATTCGCCGAGCGGTCGTTATCGAATGACGGACGGAGGCGCGGTCGTGCTCTACGCGTAGCCGGGTATT